>JALAHE010000174.1 GCA_022712075.1 Galactobacter sp. | reverse complement strand
CCGCCGCCCCGGCCCCCCGGCCGCGGCGCTGGCCCGGGGGCTCCCCGCCCCGGCGCTTGGTCCGCCCCGGCCCGGGGGGCGGCGCCGGGGGCCCCCCCCCCCCGCCCCCCGGGGGCGGGGACCAGGCGGGGCGTGTGCCGATCGGCAAGGGGCCGGCGGCCCCGGCCGAGACGAGGAGCTGGACGGGTGTGCCAAGTTCGGGGCGGCCCGGTGCGAGGATCACGCCCCGACCCGGCAGGCTGGCGGAGGGCGAGAGCCGGGGCCAGAGCGCCGTGGTCTCCTCTCCCGCCCCGCACGGGAGATAGATCCGGGTGGGACACCCGAGCAGCCAGCGAGAACCCGCAAGTTCTCGGGTGCCGCCCAGCACTGGCACGACGCCGGGCCGTTGGCACAGGGCGAGCAGCCGCGCCTCGCGTCGCAAGCCGGCGGCCGTTGCACCGTCGCCGAGCCACGCCGCAAGCCCCAGCACCCACAGCAGCACGGGTTCGCCTCCCGACTCCGCCTCGGCTGCGCCCATGACCTCCTCGGCCCATGCCGGGTCATCCGAGGACGCGAGGGCGAGGGGAGCGTTGCGCGCCCCGTGGCCGAGCCCCGGGCCGAGCCCGTTCAACACGATGCTGCGGGCCGCCAGCGCCGGGGAGGACAACGCCGTTGCGAGGGTCGCGCCGCCCACCCGCGCGAGTTCCGAAGGCGCACCGGCGACGAGGGCGAGGCCCGTCCCGTCGGACGGGTCCCATCGCAGCGCCGTGGCGGGGCCGCCCGGGTCGTGTTGCAGCCCGAGGAGGATGCCGGGCCCCGGCGTGGAGACCCGCAGCCGATGCGGTTCCCGCGGTAGGGGTGCAGGCACGAGCACCGGCAACGCTCGCGAGCGCCCCCGGGCCGCCGCGCCGAGCCGATCGTCGAAGGAACGCCGGGCACCGGGCGGTGCCGGGATCTCGACCGCGTCGCTGAGGCGGGGCCCGATGAGCCTGTCGGCCTCGGTGGTGCCGGCATCGTCCGCCGGCGCGAAGCGCACGAAGAGCGGCGGCCCACCCCCGATCCTGAGGTATGCGCTGCCGGGAACTGCCGGGTCGAGGCTCGCCGCCAGAGGGGATCCGAGCACGTCGACCGACTCGTGTTCGGAGGCCGTGCGCAGGGCCACGACAAGGGAGACGTTGGCCCGGATGTCGGGCGAGATCACGCCTTGAGGCCGCTGCGTCGCGAGGACGAGGTGCAGACCGAGCGAGCGCCCCACGGTCGCGATCCGCACGAGCCGTTGAAGGACGTGCGGCACCTCCTCGGCCAGGACGCGGAACTCGTCGACGGCCACGACGAGGCGGGCGGGCCTGTCGGGGAGGTGGGAGGCGCTGTCGACGTCCGGCAGCCCCGCGGAGGCGAGCCAAGCCTCCCGTCGCTTCAGCTCGATGGCGAGCGCGTCGAGCACGCGCTCGCTCGCCTCGGCGTCGAGGTCGGTCACGACGCACTCCGTGTGCGGGAGGCGGGCGAAGGGGCCAAAGGTCGAGCCGCCCTTGAAGTCGAAGAGCACGAGCCGCAGGCGATCAGGTGGAAGCGCCTCGGCCAGTGTCACCAGCCAGCCCCGCAGGAACTCCGACTTGCCGGCGCCGGTGGTGCCGGCGACGAGGGCGTGTGGGCCGTGCTCCACGAGGTCCACGGCGATCGGGCCGTCCACCCCCTGTCCGACCGTCGCGGCGAGGTCGCCGTCTGTGCCCGGCGCCGGGTGGCCCGCGTGCCCCTGGAACGGCGGGGAGTCCGGCGAAGGCCTCGAACCGGGCCCGGGCGCTCCTGGTGTGGAGCGCCCGAGCCGGCGGGCCGCGTCGTCGAGCCCTTGAAAGCCGCAGCCCTGTGCCTCGAAGGCGGTGCGGCGGTGGGCGTGCTCCACCTGGCCCCTGTGCGGGTCGATCACCCACTCAGCGGCGTCGCCCGGCCGCAGGCGGACGAGCTCGATCGTGTGGGGTGGCGTTGAAGTGGGGGCAGACGGGGTCCACGCGAGGCGGGCGAGCGTGGGCCCGGGGAGGTCGGTGAGCCGGACGCCGGGAAGACAGAGCGCGCCGGCCGGCCACGCAGGGTCCGGCGCCAGCTCGAGGACGTCGCCGGGCCTGAGCCCCGCGATCCACCAGGCAAGGATGACCCTCAGGAGCGGATCGCTGAGCTCGGGGGTGCCGCGCACCCCCACGCGCTCGCCGGGGAGCGGCTGCAGCAGCATCGGTAGGGCCGGAACGCGGTGCCGCGTTCCCCGCGCTGCGGGGTCGGTCTCTCGCACTCGCACGAGAGGGCGGCGCAGCGGGCCCAAGCGGGCTTGGAACCTCGATTCCGCGGGGCGCGCGCCGTCCGCGGCCGGGCCGGGTTTGTCCGCTCGCGGCAGGGGTGAGGCACCCCACGCGGCCAAGAAGCTGCCTGGCGCGGGGTAGGCGGCCGAAGCCTCGTCGGCTGCTTTGAGGGCCCTCGCCCGGGAGCCGCGACGCAGTCGGCGCCGCTTGCCCAGATCGGCAAGTGCCAAGGGCCCGGCCGTGAGCAGTCCCAGGCAACCGAAGAGGAGCATGAACCACGATCCGGTGGCCCACCACAGTGCCGCGCCGATCCCGAGGGGAGCGATGGCCGCGATCAGCGCGAGCCACGGCATGCGGGGCAACGCGGGCCCCGGTTCGAGCTCGGCGGGGTCGCCGTGGGGTCGCGGTGGGAGCACGGGGCGGGAGGGCAGAACCCGGAGCCGGTCGTCGCCGCACGCCACGAGGGCGCGCTCATCGACGAGCGTAGGGGCGGCGATGGTGCGCCCCGCCACGCGCACGGTGCCGTCGACGGGCGACACCACGACTCCGTCGGTCTCGACGCGCAGGCGGGCGTGACGCCGTGCTACGCCCGGGGCGCGGAGCCCCAGCCGGGCTCCCGGCGTGTTGGCGGGTGCGGCCCGGCCGACCAGGGAGTCGCCGCGGGGGAGGGGTGCACTGAGGCCGGCATCCGGCCCGGTTTCCACCACGACACAGACCCCCGTCCCGCGCGCGTCGGGGGACGCCTCGGCGGACTGCGCGCCGACCCAGCGGCCAGCCGGGTGCCAGAAACCAGCCAGGGGCGGTTGGCCGACGGCGGTGCACCAGGCCCGCGCCGTCAAGGCACCGCCGGCGCTCGTGATCAGTGCGCGGGGATCGCCATCTCCCATGACCAGCACGCCGCGTCCCCCTCCAGTTGAAACCGCCACGGGCCGGGCGGCCCTGGGTCCGCCTCAGTCCACGCGAAGCAGCCCACGCCCGGCTAGGGGCGGCGTCGGCGAAGGGGAGAAGTTATCCACGTGAGGGAAACGGCGGCTTGAATCCTGACGCTGTGACGGATTAGTGTCCGTTCACTCGGCCATTCCGCCATGCGGCGGGGATGGTGGGTTCAGGGAGGGGGGACCTCGTGAAGACTGCCGTCGAGTTAGTCGAAGAGCAGGTACGCGCACAGTTGATGCGCCGCGCCCCCGGCCAGCCGGGGGAGGAGGCGGCGCTCGCCGAGCTCGTGGCGCGCGCCGTGGATGAGTACGATCTGCGCTCCCTCAAGGAGGACCTGCCTGCGCTCGGTGATCCCCACTCGGTGCGCAGGCGCATCCTCGATTCCCTCACGGGCTTCGGGGTCCTGCAGCCGCTCCTGGACGACCCGGAGGTCGAGGAGATTTGGCTCAACGGCCCGCATCAGATCTACGTGGCGCGCGGGGGCGTCAGCGAGCTCACGCCCCTTCGGATGACGCAGGAGGCATTGCAATCCCTCGTGGAGCGCATGCTGGCCCCCACGAGCCGGCGCGTCGACCTGTCGAGCCCCTTTGTCGACGCCTCGCTCCCCGACGGGTCGAGGCTCCACGTGATCATTCCGGAGCTCAGTCGCGGTGTATGGAACGTCAACATCCGCAAGTTTGTCGCCAGGGCGCAGCGGCTCGAGCACCTCGTGGCCCGCGGATCGCTCACGCCCCAGGCCGCGCGCTACCTCACGGCGGCCGTGGCGGCGGGCCTGAACATCGTGGTCTCAGGGGCCACGCAGGCGGGCAAGACCACCCTGCTCAATTGCCTCTCCGCGGCGATCGGGCCGCGCGAGCGCGTCGTCACTATCGAAGAAGTGTTCGAAGTGAGCGTCCCGCTGCGCGACGTGGCGTCATTGCAGTGCCGGCCAGCGAACCTTGACGGGGCCGGGGAGATCGGCATGCGGCAGCTCGTCAAGGAGGCCCTGCGCATGCGCCCGGACCGCATCATCGTGGGCGAGGTCAGGGAGGCCGAGTGCTTCGACCTCCTGCTCGCGCTGAACGCGGGACTTCCAGGGCTCGCCACCCTGCACGCCAACGGGGTGCGCGAGGCCGTCACGAAGCTGTGCACCCTGCCGCTTCTGGCCGGGGCAAACATCAGCGCCGACTTTGTGGTGCCAACGGTCGCGGCCACGGTGGACGCCGTGGTTCACGTCAGCAAGGCGCCGGATGGCAGGCGACACGTCAGCGACATCGCCCTGTTGGGCGGGGCCACCCCGGAGGGCGTCATTGAACTCTCGCACGTCTTCAGCGACACGGGGCAGGGCCTCACCCTGCGATCGGAGGCGTGCGCCGAACACCCGAAGTTCGCGCGGGCCGGCGCCAACGTCGCGGCGCTCCTCGGGAGCGTCGCATGAGCCTGCTTCTCGGACTTCTGCTCGGTGCCGGCCTGATCCTCATCCTCCAAGCCCTCACCGCGCCGCCGACGCGTCGGCCCCGCGCGCCGTCGCCCCTGCGCCTGCGGCTCGACCGGGCGGGCCTGGAAACCGTTTCCGTGCCGCTCGCCGTCGGCATCGCGGCGCTCGTGTGCGCCCTCGCCACGGGCCTGACGTGGTCGCTCACGCATGCGGCACCCGTGGCGCTCGCCGTGGGGTTGGCCGCCGCCCTCGTCCCGTGGTGGTGGCTAGCTGCCCGCCATCAGGCGCGGATCCGGCGCCGCCGCGCGGACTGGCCGGACGTCGTCGACCACCTCCGCTCCGCCGTCCGGGCCGGGCTGCCTCTGAGCGAGGCGCTCGCCCAGCTCGCCACGGTGGGACCGACCGAATTGCGCGGCGCCTTTGGCGCGTTCGCCGCCGACCTCCGCGTGGCCAGGGGCACCGAGCAAGCGCTCGAGGCGCTCAGGGAGCGACTCGCCGATCCGGTCGCCGACCGCGTCGTGGCGGCGGTCCATCTGACGCGCCAGGTCGGTGGGGCCGACGTCGGCGAGATGCTCTCGACCCTCTCAGGCTTCCTGAGGGCCGAGCTGCGCACTCGCGGCGAGCTGGAGGCCCGTCAATCCTGGACCATCAACGCCGCCCGACTCGCCGTCGCCGCTCCCTGGATCATCCTCGTGATTCTCTGTTTCGAGCCGCGCATCGCCGCCGCGTACACGCGCCCCGCCGGCGTCCTCGTGCTCGCTGTGGGGGCGCTCGTCGCGGCGGTCTCCTACCGCTGGATGCTCCGGGTCGCGCGGCTCGGCCACGAAGCGCCCGTCGTCGAACCGGGGCAGGCGCCATGAACGCCCTGACCGCCTCCATCCTGCTGGGACTTGGCCTCGCTGCGGGCCTCGCGCTCCTGTTCGACTTCTTCCTGCGCGGAAGGCGGGTCAGCCTGGCCGACAGGATGGCCCCGCACTTCGGGCAGTCACCGCGCGGCGGCCCCCTCGCCTGGCCAGGTTCCACCTGGGCGAATGCCCCGAAAGCCGGGGACGTCGCGCTCGAGCGCGCACTGCGGGCGGCGGGCCTGCCACCGGATCCCGTGCGCTACCGGCAGGGAGACCTCCTCGCCGCCTCGGTCGCTGCTGCGGCCGCCGTCGCCCTGGCCCTGCTCGTCTCCCTGCGTTCCGGGGGAACACCGTGGGCCGGCGTCTTCCTGCTGGCCTGCGCCGTGCTCGCCGCGCTCTGGTGGCGCCGCGAGCGTCTTCGCCGCGCGGCCCGCCGCCGCACCGAGCGCATGACCGAGCAGTTTCCTGCCCTCGCCGAACTCCTCGCACTGTCCGTGGCCGCCGGTGACAGCGTCGGACCCGCGCTCGGGAGATGCGCCACCGCGCTCAAGGGAGAGCTGGCGACCGAGCTCGCCGCCTCCGTTGCCGAACTGCGCAGGGGAGCGCCCCTGCCCACGGTGCTCAAGGCGCTCGCCGCGCGCCTCCAGATCGCGGCGCGCGGGCGCTGCGGCGACGCCATCGCCGTCGCCAGCGAACGCGGCACGCCGCTCGCCTCCGTCCTGCGCGACCAAGCCGCCGACGCGAGGGAGGCCGGGCGCCGCGCCCTCATCGAGTCCGCCGGGCGCAAAGAGGTCGGCATGCTCGTGCCCGTCGTCTTCGGCGTCCTTCCCCTGTCCATCGTCTTCGCCGTCTACCCAGGGCTGGAGCTGCTCCGGCTGAGCCTGTGATCACCCCACCCGTGCCGAAAGGAAGCCACCATGTCATCCCCACACCGCACCGCACCGGGTCCCCGCCCGGCCCCGGAGCCCACGAGAGGCCTGCTTGCACGAGGCCGCTTGGCGCTCGCCGCCCTGTGGTTCACCCTGCTTGCGTCGTACCGCAGGCGCGCCGGCGGCCGCGCCAGAGAGGCCGGCGACGTCCCGGGCTGGGTGATGGTCACCCTCATGTCGGCGCTGCTCGTCGCCGGCCTGTTCATCGTGGCCGGCCCCGAGCTAGAAAAGCTCTTCAAGGCGGCCATCTCCAAGGTGAGTGGCATGTGAGCGCCCGCCCGGGAGCTCTTCGCGGCGAGGGCGGCGGGGCCGTCCCCGAGTTTGTCCTCGTCACGGCGCTGCTCCTCGTGCTCGCCCTCGGGCTCGTCCAGGTTGCCTGCTTCCTGTACGCCCGCAACATGGCCATGGACGCCGCCTCCAACGGTGCGCGCATCGGCGCGCTCGCCGATGCCACAACGGCCGACGGCGTGCAGCGGGCCACGGCGCTCGCCGCGGACGCGCTGGGGGAGGGGTCCGTCCTTTCCGTCACCGCGAGTGAAGCAAGCTCCGACGCCGGCGCGATCGTCACCGTGCGGGTCGAGGTGTCGGTGCCCCTCTTCGGGTTGGTTCAGGGCCCCACGTCGGTGTCCGCCTCCGCGACGGCGACCCGCTTCTCATGAGCCGCTCCGCCTCCTCCGGCCGCGAGCGCGGCAGCGCCATCGTCGAGTTCATCGGGGTGGGCGTGCTGCTCGGCGTGCCGTTGTTCTACCTCCTGATCGCCCTGGCGGGGCTTCATTCGGCCGCCCTCGCGGCCACCACCATGGCGCAGCAGCTGGCCGCGGTGCAGGCCAACAGCCCCGACGCGGCAGCCGCAGAGGAGCGCGTTGGGGTCGCGCGCGCCGAGATGGCCCGCTCGGCCGGCGTGGATCCGGCAGCCGTGCGGGTGCAGATCGAGTGCGACCGGCCGTGCCCGGGCCCGGGGGCCCGCGTGCGGGTCGACGTACAGATTTCGGTCTCCCTGCCCCTGCTCCCCAGCACGGGCGGCGTGGCAAGCGTCGAATCGAGCGCCACCGTGCTGAGCCCGAGGTACGGCTGACATGCGTGCCCAGCGGGGGCCCCAGGCAAGCCCGGCGGTGAGGCGCCCGGCAGGGCACCGGGCAGCACTGCGCGGCGAGGACGGTCGGGTCAGCATCCTCGCGCTGGGCCTCATTGTGGTGCTCATCGGGCTCATCCTCACGGTCTCCTCCATCACGCAGGTCGCCATCGCGCAGCGCAAGCTCCTGGGGCTCGCCGACGGTTCCGCCGCGGCGGGGCTCGAGGCCTTCGTCGCCGTGCCGGGGGAGGGTGGCGGCGCCGGCCGCCTGCGCCTGGACGCGCCGCGCGTGCGGGAGGCGGTGGAGGACTACCTCTCAAGCGTCGAGCCGGACGCGGGCCTGACCGGGGTGAGGCTTGACGAGGTGAGGGTCGAGGCCGACGGCGTGACGGTGGTCGTGCGCCTGAGCGCGAGCACCAAGGTGGGCCCGGTCGCGGACCTCGTCCCGTCGAGCGTTGACGTCGGCGGCGAGGGGCGGGCGCGCCTCGGGCTCGCGCCCTAGCCGCCTCACCCGGCGTGGGCGCCGTCGTGCACCAGCAAAGCAAGCCGCGCAAGCGGCTAGACTGGCCCCACTATGGCTTCCACTGATTTTCCCGCGGAGATCCGCGCGCTGCGCTCAACCCTGGCCGACATCGAGGCGGTCTCCGACGTCGAGGCGATCAAGGCCGACATCGCACGCCTCTCCGAGGAGGCCGGCGCCCCGAACCTCTGGGATAACCCGGACGAGGCCCAGAAGGTGACCTCGGCTCTGTCCCACAAGCAGTCCGAGCTCGAGCGCATCGTCAAGCTGGGCGAGCGCATCGACGACCTCGAGGTGCTCGTGGAGCTCGCGGGCGAGGAAGGCGACGAGGACTCGCTCGCCGAGGCTGAGTCGGAGCTGACGTCCATCACCAAGACGCTCTCCGAGCTCGAGGTCGTGACGCTCCTGAACGGCGAGTACGACTCCCGCGAGGCCGTCGTGACCATCCGCTCCGGCGCCGGCGGCGTGGACGCCGCCGACTTCGCCGAGATGCTCCTGCGCATGTACCTGCGCTACGCCGAGCGCCGCGGCTGGAAGACCAAGGTCGGCGACACCTCGTACGCCGAAGAGGCCGGCCTGAAGTCGGCGACCTTCGAGATCAACGAGCCCTTCGCCTTCGGCACCATGTCCGTCGAGGCCGGGACGCACCGCCTCGTGCGCATCAGCCCGTTCGATAACCAGGGCCGCCGCCAGACCTCCTTTGCCGCGGTCGAGGTGATCCCGCTCATCGAGACCACGGATCACATCGACATCCCGGAGAATGAGCTGCGCGTCGACGTGTTCCGCTCCTCGGGCCCGGGTGGCCAGTCCGTCAACACGACCGACTCGGCCGTGCGCCTGACGCACATCCCCACGGGCATCGTCGTCTCCATGCAGAACGAGAAGTCGCAGATCCAGAACCGCGCGGCCGCCATGCGCGTCATGCAGTCCCGCCTGCTGCTCCTGAAGAAGGAGCAGGAGGACGCCAAGAAGAAGGAACTGGCCGGCGACGTCAAGGCCTCCTGGGGCGATCAGATGCGCTCCTACGTGTTGCACCCGTACCAGATGGTCAAGGACCTGCGCACCAACCACGAGGTCGGCAATGCCGCCTCCGTGCTGGACGGCGACATCGAGGGCTTCGTCGACGCCGGCATCCGCTGGCGCGCCGCGGCCCGCCACGACGCCTGATCGGCGCCCCGGCGCCGGGCGGCTGCCTCCCAGGGTGAGTGCATCCTGGGAGGCGCCTGGCAGCTCGGGGTGAGCGGGCCTTCGATCCTCCCTCCGGAGAGTTTCCCGGACTACGCTTGGGGCGTTCCCGTCGCGGCGGACCTGTCAACGCCGCGCATTTCGACGCAGGAGAGTCGATGCGTTCTCGTTCCTTGAGCGTGGCCGCCCTCACTATGGCGGCGCTTGGTGCGTGCTCCCTGAGCGGTTGCGGAGCCCTGAGCCAGGCCGACGCCGCCGCGCAGCTCGGTGCCGTGGCCCCCAGCGCGACCGCCTCCTCCACGACCGCCCCGGACGTGACGGCGCCGTCGTCGTCCGCGGCCGGCCCCGCGGGGGCCACCGCGTCCGGTGGGCCGAGCGCGGCGGGCGCCACGATCGCCTCCCTTGCAACGGCCCCGGCGGCCTCGGCCGACGCCTCGACCCCGGCCGCCACCACCGGATCCGCTGAAGCCACGGCGTCCTCTTCGTCCTCGGCACCGGCGCCCTCCACGAGCGCAGCCCCCGCCACCGGCTCGGGCGCCAAGGCCAAGTCGGCGGCAGACGCCGCGCCCCGCTACGTCTACCGCGGCGCCGCGCAACGCGTGCTCGAGTGCGACGAGCACGGCAAGGGACTCCTCACCGTCTCGCAGGAGGCAGTGCAGATCGGCGCCGAGTGCACCGACGTGGTGGTGGAGGGCGACGGCGTGGTGCTCTACGCCGGGGACCTCTCCTCCCTCACGCTCACGGGAAACAACATCGTGGCAAACGTGGGCGAGCTCCTCACCCTGCGCATCACCGGCGACTCCGCCGCCGTGCTCTACAGCGGTCAGACGGCACCCAAGATCAAGGACAGCGGCGAGGGCAGCGTCATCATGGCCGGCTGAGTCGCTGACCTCACAACACAACGCCGAAGGGGCGGGG
>JALAHE010000173.1 GCA_022712075.1 Galactobacter sp. | reverse complement strand
GGGTTGGGCAACCAACCCGGCCCCGCGTCGTCGTGCTGGGCGGTCCGATTTTCTGTTGTTCTGGGCCACCATGTGCCGGAAACAACAGAAAATCGGACCACTCCGGGTCAAGCGAGCCGACGAGGAAACGTTCAGGGCCGGAACGGCGGCGGGCCCGGGGCCCAGCCGTCGTCCGGGAAGCGCCTGAACCAGGCAAGGTACGCCTCGATCGCCTGAGCCTCCGCGTGTTTGCTCGCTTCCGCCCGCAGCTGCAGCTCGATGCCCTCCTTTGCGTCACCGAGATCCTCGTCCGCGTCCCACAGCTGCAGGCCGAGGTCCTCCGCCACTTCCTCGGCGAAGTCCACTTCGGCGTCGGTGAATCGACCGCTGCCGCGCATGACCTGCACGCGGACGGTGGCCCGTTCATAGGCGGCGGCGACCATCCGCTGTGCGCGCTGGGCCTCGACGAGGTGTTCCTGCAGCGTGCGTTCCCGGCGCCGCTGGGCCTCGATGAGGTATTCAACGGGCGTTTCGACGAGCCACGAGGCCGCGAAGGGCCCCTCGTGGAAGCTTCGTTCGCCGTCGTCCCCGCCGCCGTTCTCCTGCTCGTGGTTGGACATGGTGTTGCCTCCCCTGCGCCCTAGGCCAAGTGGCCCCGCTGGGCGCGTCCACGGCCGATCTTCGGTGGGTGCGAGGCCCCACGAGCCGCGGTGCGTACGGGAGGAACCCGCATAAAAAAACACCTCCGGCTACCGAAGTCGGTAACCGGAGGTGTACTCCGCGGAGGATGGGGGATTTGAACCCCCGAGGGCGTTAACCCAACACGCGTTCCAGGCGTGCGCCATAGGCCGCTAGGCGAATCCTCCTTGGCTTGCCTGCGCGAAGCAGGCTAGACAAGCTTAGCCCACACAGGGGGCGGAACCGAAATCGGGGACGCCGCCCGCCCGGATCCCGCGCCATCCCGCGGATCTCGCCGCCCCGCGGGGCCGGCCCGCTCGCCCGCGGCGCCGCCGATTCGGCCCGGGCCGCACAAGCGCCTATACTGAATGACGGCCCCTCATGTGGTGCTATCTCGTCGAACTCCCCCAGGGCAGGAATGCAGCAAGGGTAGATGGGCTCTGGCAGGTGCATGAGGGGCCTTTAACGTCCCCAGACGACGTCCCCATCGACGTCCCCGCCGCTTGTTCGCGAAGGAAGTGCGTGACCATGGGTGCCGGCCGCTACGCCCCCAGCCCCTCCGGCGAACTCCACGTCGGCAATCTACGCACGGCCATGCTGGCCTGGCTCTTCGCCCGCTCCACCGGCCGCGAGTTCATCCTGCGCGTCGAGGACCTGGACACGGCCCGCACGGCCGCCGGCGCCGAGGAGGCGCAGATCCGCGACCTCGCGGCGATCGGGCTGACGTTCGACACCGTCTCCCCGCGCCAGTCCGAGCGCCTGCCCGTCTACGCCGAGGCCCTCTCCTCCCTCAGGGAGCGCGGCCTGCTCTACGAGTGCTTCTGCACGCGCCGCGACATCCTCGACGCCCCGCGGGCGCCGCACACCCCGCCCGGCGCCTACCCCGGCACGTGCCGCCACCTGAGCGAGGCCGAGCGGGCGGCCCGCCGGCTCGAGCGCCCGGCCGCCTGGCGCCTCGCCACCGAGCACGAGACCGTGACGGTCCAGGACGCGCTCCTCGGCCCCATCACGGGCCAGGTGGACGACGTCGTGGTGCAGCGCAACGACGGCACGCCCGCCTACAACCTCGCGGTGGTCGTTGACGATCACCTCTCGGGCGTGGACCAGGTGGTCCGCGCCGACGACCTCGCGTTCTCCTCGCCGCGCCAGGCACACCTGCGCGGCCTGCTCTACGGAGCGGAGGCGTCCGCCGAGGTGCAGTACGCGCACGTCCCGCTCGTCATCAACGGCGAGAGCCAGCGCCTCGCCAAGCGCGACGGGGCCGTCATGCTTTCCCGGCTGCACGACGTCGGGCTCTCAAGTGAGCGGGTCCGTGACCTGCTGCTTGGCTCGCTCGGGCTGCCCGCCGGGCCCCTCGCGGGGGCCGTGGACGGCTTCGACCCGGCGGCGTTGCCGCGCGAGCCGTGGGTGTTCGAGCCGCCGGCCGGCGCCTGAGCGCACGCTCCTCCACGAAACTGCCGGATCGCTTCAGAACGGCCCGCATCTTTCGGCAGTTCTGAAGCGATCCGGCAGTCGGCGGGAAGGGCGTCAGAGGATCGGCGCGGCCGTCGCGGCCCGCACCTCCTCCGGCGTGACCCCCGGCGCGCACTCCACGAGCGCCAGGCCCAGCGGCGTCACGTCAAGCACGGCGAGGTCGGTGATGATCCGGTTCACCACGCCGCGGCCCGTGAGCGGCAGCGTGCACTCGGGGACCACCTTGGACGTGCCGTCCTTGGCCACGTGCTCCATCAGCACGATCACGCGCTTGGCCCCGTGCACCAGATCCATGGCGCCGCCCGGCCCCTTGACCATCTTTCCGGGGATCATCCAGTTCGCCAGGTCGCCGTTGACGGAGACCTGCATGGCCCCGAGGATCGCGGCGTCGATCTTGCCGCCGCGGATCATCCCGAAGCTCAGCGCGGAGTCGAAGAAGCTCGCGCCCGGCAGCACCGTGACGGTCTCCTTACCGGCGTTGATGAGGTCCGGATCCACCTGATCCTCCGTGGGGTACGGCCCCACGCCGAGGATCCCGTTCTCCGATTGCAGTACCACCGTGCGCCCCTCCGGCAGGTAGTTCGGGACGAGCGTCGGCAGCCCGATTCCGAGGTTCACGTACTGCCCGTCCTGCAGTTCCTGCGCGGCGCGCGCCGCCATCTGCTCGCGTGTCAGCGCCATGGTCAGGCCCCCGTTCCGGTCGCGGAGCTTCCAGTGCCCGACGGCGTGGGGCCGGGTTCCGCGGCTCCCCCGCCTCCCGGCGGGGCGGGCTCGGCGGCCCGGACGGTGCGCTTCTCGATGCGCTTCTCGATCTGGCCGACCTCCACGACGCGGTGAACGAACACCCCCGGAAGGTGGACGGCGTCGGGGTGGATCTGGCCCGGCTGGACCAGCTTCTCCACCTGCGCGATGCAGACCTTGCCCGCCATCGCCGCGACCGGGGAGAACTGCCGCGCCGCTTCGTGGAAGACGAGGTTGCCGTGGGTGTCGCCCACGGCCGCGTGGATCAGGGCGTAGTCGGTGACGATCGACTCCTCCAGGACGTACTCGCCCTCCTGCCCGCCGGGGGCAAAGGTGCGCACCTCCTTGGGCGAGGACGCGAGCACGACGTTGCCAGCGTCGTCGTACTTTTGGGGCAGCCCGCCCTCGGCGACCTGCGTGCCCGTCCCGGTGCGTGTGAAGAAGGCGGCGATGCCGGCGCCGCCGGCGCGCAACTTCTCCGCGAGGGTGCCCTGCGGCATGAGCTCGAGCTCGAGCTCGCCGGAGAGGTACTGGCGCGCGAACTCCTTGTTCTCACCCACGTAGGAGGCGTGGACGCGGCGGATGCGGCCGGCGGAGAGCAGCACGCCCAGGCCCCAGCCGTCCACGCCGCAGTTGTTGGAGGTGATGTCCAGGTCCGTGGTGCCCTGCGCCAGGAGCGCCTCGATGAGCTGGATCGGGTTGCCGGAGAGGCCAAAGCCGCCCACGGCCAGCGACGCCCCGTCCGGGATGTCGGCCACCGCCTCGGCCGGGGTGGCCACCGTCTTGTCCATCGCCATCGAATGCCTCCACAGGGTTGTGTCTGGGGTCTTTCCTTGGGGTGCTGCGGCGTCGCCCCGGGTTGCGGTGGCGTACCTCACACATGCAACACCACGGCGCCGCCGCTGTCACGGGCCGCGCGCGCTTTCCCTCACCGGGGCGCTCAATCCACGCCGGCGGGCAGCGGCGGAGCAGCGGCCCGGCGAGCCGTCGGCAGACTCGGTAGGCTGGGCGGGTGACTACTGCCCTATACCGCCGCTACCGTCCGGACACCTTCGAGGACGTCATTGGGCAGGACCATGTCACGGTGCCGTTGCGCACCGCGCTGGCGAAGAACCGCGTCAACCACGCCTACCTCTTCTCCGGCCCGCGCGGCTGCGGCAAGACGACCAGCGCGCGCATCCTGGCGCGCTGTCTCAACTGCGAGCAGGGGCCCACCCCCACGCCGTGCGGCGTCTGCGCCTCCTGCGTTGACCTGGCCACGGGCGCGGCGGGCAGCCTCGACGTCATCGAGATCGACGCCGCGAGCCACGGCGGCGTGGACGACGCCCGCGATCTGCGCGAGCGCGCCACCTTCGCCCCGGCCCGCGACCGCTACAAGATCTTCATCATCGACGAGGCCCACATGGTGACCTCGGCCGGCTTCAACGCACTGCTCAAGATCGTGGAAGAGCCGCCGGAGCACATCAAGTTCATCTTCGCGACGACGGAGCCGGAGAAGGTCATCGGGACCATCCGCTCCCGCACGCACCACTACCCCTTCCGCCTCATCGCGCCCGAGCCCATGCTCGAGTACGTGGAGCAGCTCTGCGCCGCCGAGGGCATCGCGGTGGCGCCCGGCGTGCTGCCGCTCGTGATCCGCGCGGGCGGCGGCTCCGGCCGCGACACCCTCTCCGTGCTGGACCAGCTCATGGCTGGCGCCACGGCCGAGGGCATCTCCTACGACCTCGCGGTCTCCCTGCTCGGCTACACGCACGCCGAGCTCCTGGACGACGTCGTGGACGCCCTGGGTGCGCGCGACGCCGGGACCGTGTTCGGCGCCGTCGACCGCGTCATCCAGTCGGGCCTGGACCCGCGCCGCTTCGTCGAGGACCTCCTCGAACGCTTCCGCGACCTCATCGTGGTCCGCGCGCTCGGCCCCGAGGCCGCGAGCGTGCTGCACGGCGTGCCCGCCGACCAGCTCGAGCGCATGGCCGCGCAGGCCACGGGCCTGGGCGGCTCCGAGCTCTCCCGCTGGGGCGACGTCACGAACCAGGCCCTCACCGAGATGACGGGCGCCACGAGCCCGCGGCTGCACCTCGAGCTGCTCTGCGCCCGACTCCTGCTGCCCTCCGCCGACGATTCCGAGCGCGGCCTCGCCGCGCGCGTTGACCGCCTGGAGCGCAATCTTCACTTCTCCGGCACGCCGGTTGAGTCGGGTTCGCTGCCCGACGGCGCTGAGGCGCCTTCCGCCGGCGGCGCACCCGCCGAGTGGGCCGGGCTGGGCGGCGGCGCCGCCGCGGCCCGTCGAGCGCTGCGCGCCGCCCAGGGCGACGACGCCCCGGCGGCCGCGCCGGTTCCGGCGCAGGCAGCGCCCGCCCAGCCGGAGGCGCCCGTTGCGCCCGCGGCTCCGGCTCCGGTGGCCCCGGCCGAGCCCGTCGCCGCTCCGGCTCCCGTGGTTCCCGCTGCGGCCGAGCCCGCAGCCGCGCCGCTTCCGCGCGGCGGGCTGGGCGCCGCGCGGAAGCGGCGCGGCTGCGGGCTCGGCCGCAGCGGGAACCCCGGGAGCCGGAGCGGCGACGGGCTCGGCCGGGGCCCCCGGAGCCGGAGCCGCGGGCGCCACGGGCGCCTCCGGCGGGGCGGG
>JALAHE010000172.1 GCA_022712075.1 Galactobacter sp. | reverse complement strand
TCCCGCACGAAAGGACCCTCATGTCTCACCAGCTCAGGCCCCTCGCCCGTTGGACCGGCGGCTGCGCCGTCGCCGCCGTCCTTGTCGGCGGCCTCGCCCCGACCGCCGCGGCCGCCGACAGGGTGGACGACACCAACGTGGACATCAACGTGACCATCGAACGCCAGGAGCAGCCTGGCTTCCTCTCCATGACGGTGGCCTCAAACAGCGTCTCGCTCTCCGAAGATGGCTCGGACCAGACGCGGCGGCAGTTCACCGGCAAGCTGCCCACGGTGACCGTCACCGACACGCGTTCCGCGGACGAGGTTCCCGCCGATGCCGCGTGGTCGGTGCTTGGCACCGTGAGCGACTTCAAGGGCTCGGCCGGCCAGCCCACGATCGACGCCGGTCACCTCGGCTGGGCTCCCGCACTGGTGGGCACCAACGACGGCGACGGCCTGGTCGCCGCCGGCGACGAGGTCGAGACCGTCCTTGATCAGGGCTCCGCCGCGGTGGGCCTCAAGGACAACGAGCTGCTCGTGTCCACGTGGAACTCCTCCGAGGTCCGCGAGGAGGGCTCATGGCAGGCGAACGCCGACCTGTTCCTGCGCACCCCCGTTGATGTGGAGCCCGGCACCTACAGCTCGGTGCTGACGCTCTCGCTCTTCGAGTAGTCCCCGTCGGCGTCGCCGCGCCGCACTCCCTCGCGGCACGGCGACGCCGTCCCCCTCTCTTCGTAAGGCTTCTCCCTCCATGCGTGCTCGCTTCCTCTCCACCGCCGCGGCCCTTGCCGCCGCAGGCGCCCTCCTTCTCGGACCAGCCTCCGTGGCGCTCGCGGCCGATCCGGCTCCGGTGACGTGGGCCGTTCAGCCGGGCAACGCCGACGGGCCCGACGGCCGCGCCTGGGTCGAACTCGAGGCGGAACCCGGGACCGCGCACACCGACCACATCGTGGTGCGCAACCTGGGGCGGGAGGACACAACCTTCGCCCTCAAGGCGGCCGACGCGTACTTCACCGACCGCGGGCGCTTCGCGATGCTGCCCTCCTCGGAGCCGTCTGTCGACGCCGGCACGTGGGTCAAGGCCCCCGCGCGGGTGACGGTCAAGGCCGGCCAGGAGGAGGTCCTCCCGTTCGAGATCACCGTGCCGGATAACGCCACGCCCGGGGACCACGCGGCCGGCCTCGCTGCCACCGTCACGACCCCGGGCACCGACGCGGCCGGCAACTCCATGGGCGTCGAAAGCCGCGTGGGGTTCCGCGTCATGGTGCGCGTGAAGGGTGAGCTCCGCCCAGCCCTGCGGGGCGATGCGTCGATGAACTACGTCGCCTCGTCGAACCCCTTCGAGCCGGGTTCGGCGCAGCTCGCCATCGACCTCGAGAACAACGGAAACACGCGGCTGGCCGCCGGCGGCACCATCACCGTCTCTGGGCCCTTCGGCTGGGGGAAGCGAGAGGTCCCCCTCCCCGCGGTCGACGACACCCTCCCGGGCGAGCGCCGTTCCCTTTCGGTGCGCGTCGACGGGGTGTGGCCGCTATTCGTGAGCACAGCGTCGGTGCACCTCACTCCCGCCTCCGTGGAGGGGCAGAGCTTCCCCGAGCAGCCGGCCGTCCTCGACCTGGCTGCCAGCGCCACCTCCATCCCCTGGACCCAGCTCGCGCTGCTGGCCGGGCTTGCTGCGGTTGTCGCGCTCGCGCTCCTGCTCCGACGCCGCCGGCGGGCGGCCCTAGAGGACCGGCTGCGGCTGGCGCGCGAGCAGGGTCGCCGCGAAGCGCTCGCCAACACGGTTCCCCAGGCGCCCGCCGCCGAGGCCCACGACGGCGCGGCGCGCGGGCCCGCACATCGGGCCGGCCCCGTCTCGGCCTTCGCGTGGGCACCGGTGTTCGCGGCGTCCCTCGTCCTGCTTCCCCTGGCCGGTCCCTCGTCCCCCACCTCGCCCGCGCAGGCCGACTCGGGGGTGCGCGTTGACGTGAGCATCACGGCCCTGGGCTTGCCCACCGTCTCCGTGACCGCGTCGCCCACCGCGACGCCCACCGTGTCGCAGAGCCCCGGGGTCACCACGACGGGCACCGCCCCCACGAGCTCGACCACCACGGCGACCACGAAGGTGACTCCCTCCGGGGGCCAGACCACCGCCACGGCCCCGGCCACCACTGCCTCAACGCTTCCGGAGACGGGGGCGCCCGGGTTCCTCGTGCCCACGGCGCTCGGCGCCCTGGGGCTGGGCCTCGTCGGCCTGCTCCTGGTGATCGCGCGCCGCGCGCGGCCACGACGCCACTAGGCGACGGGGCCTCCACACCTAAAAGCCCGACGTCGCCCGCTCAATGTGAGCGGGCGACGTCGGGCTGTGCTGTGGGCGCCTCGGCGCCCCGGCGTCAGTGCTTGCGCGGCGCGAGCGTGATGCGGCGCAGGCCAAGCAGCAGGCCGCCGGCCGCCAGCCCGGCGAGGCCGAGCCCGGCGGGACCCCACGCTGAGGCGCCGGTGTTGGCCAGCTGCTCACCCTCGGCCTGCTCCGTGGGGCGGGCCGAGGTGGAAACGGCGACCACGGGGGCCGCTGTAGTGGGCTGTTCGGTGGACGCGGTCTCCGACGCCTCCGGCCCGCTGTCCTCGAAGCGCGCGATGAGCGCCTGCACCACCTCGGCGGTCTCGGCCTCGTCCGTGCCAAGGTTCTTCACGAGCCACGCGACGAGCTTGGAGCCATCGAGCGTCTCGATCAGGTCCAGCACCAGATCGTTGAACTCGTCGGCGGCGTCGGTGCCGAGGACCAGGTCGAGGTAGAGGAACCACTCGTCGGAGATCAGCATCTTCGCCTGCGTCTCGGGGTCCTGGTCCGAGTAGTCCTCGGCCAGCACGGAGACGATGTCGATGAGGTCGGCCCAGTCTTCGTCGGTGAGGCTCTCGAGGTGCTCGCGGGTGGCGCCCGGCGTGGCGGCCAGGATCTCCTGGATGAGGATCTCGCGCTGCTCGGGGGTCAGGCTGCCGTCCGCCGCGGCGTCCGACGCGGCAGCGGCGCTCTCCGACGGCACCGCGGAGGCCGAGGCCTCCGCCGACTCGACGGCCTCGACGCCCGCGAGCGGGCCCGCCGGGGCATCGGTGCCGGAGGTCTCCTCGCCGGCGTCTGCGTCGGCGGAGCCGGCGGCCGGCTCCTGCGCTGCATCGTCCGAGACCTCGCCCGTGGCGGGCGCGGACTCCTCGGCGGGCTGCTCGTCCGCCGCGGGCGACTCGGCACCCTCCGTCGAGGCGACGACCTCGGGCGCGTCGCTCGACGGGCTGGCGTCGGCGGGGCCGGGGGCGGGGACGGACTCCGACGCGGGCTCCGGTGCCTGGGTCGCGGCGGACGCGGCACCCAGCGGCAGCAGCATGAGCGCGAGGCTCGCGGCGGCGGTGCCCGCCGCGGCGCGCAGGGGCAGGGAGGACTGCGGGGACTGCTTCAAGGTGACTCCTCGGGCGCCCCCAGCGTGCGGCCGGGGGTGTGACGGGTGTGACAAGAGTGACTACTCCCAGGATCGTGCATCGGGCGCTTCCCTGTCCAGTCCGCACGGCCCGCGCCCGCGCCGCCCGGAGCGGGCCGGCAGGCCAGCACCAGAAAGCCCGACGGCGCCCGCTCAAGGTGAGCGGACGCCGTCGGGCATGGTGCGTGGTGAGATCCGGCTTAGGCCCCGGCCTCGATTGCCTCGATCGCGGTGGGATCGGAATCGCGCAGGAACTGGCCGATGCGATCGACCTCCTCCGTCTCCCCGATCGCACCGGCGGCGCGGCGCAGCGCGTACAGCGCGCGCAGGAAGCCGCGGTTGGGCTCGTGCTCCCACGGGACCGGGCCCTGGCCGCGCCAGCCTGCCTTACGCAGGGCGTCGAGGCCACGGTGGTAGCCAACGCGGGCGAAGGCGTAGGACTCCACCTCGCGGCCCTCGTGCCAGGCGTCCTCGGCCATGAGGGCCCAGGGCAGCTGCGCGGCGGGGAACTGGCGTGCCAGGTCCTCCGGCTCGTCCCCGGCGGCGAAGCGCGCCTCCAGCTCGGCGTTCACCGGCAGGAGCGTCGCGGGGACGCCGAGGAGGTTGTCGCCGAGATTCACTTGACCGACTTGCCGGCGGAACCCAGCTGGCGGGCGGCCTCGGCGACGCGCTCGGCCATGCCTGCCTCGGCGGCGGCACCCCAGCCGCGCGGGTCGTAGGTCTTCTTGTTGCCGACCTCGCCGTCCACCTTCAGGACGCCGTCGTAGTTGGAGAACATGTGGCCGGCCACGGGACGCGTGAAGGCGTACTGGGTGTCGGTGTCGACGTTCATCTTGATGACGCCGTAGGAGACGGCGTCGGCGATCTCCTGGTCGCTGGAGCCGGAGCCGCCGTGGAAGACCAGGTCGAAGGGAGCGGTCTTGCCCAGCTTGGCGCCGACCTCGGCCTGGATGTCCTTGAGGATCTCGGGGCGCAGCTTCACGCCGCCCGGCTTGTACACGCCGTGCACGTTGCCGAAGGTCAGGGCCGTGATGTAGCGGCCGTTCTCGCCGGTGCCGAGGGCCTCGACGGTCGCGAGGGCATCCTCGACCGTGGTGTAGAGCTTGTCGTTGATGGCGTTCTCGACGCCGTCTTCCTCGCCGCCCACGGTGCCGATCTCCACCTCAAGGATCTGGTGGTTGGCGTTGGTGCGGGCCAGGAGCTCCTTGGCGATGCGCAGGTTCTCCTCGAGGGTCTCGGCGGAGCCGTCCCACATGTGCGAGTTGAAGAACGGATCGCGGCCGGCGGCGACCTCCTCGGCGGAGGCGTCAAGCAGCGGCAGCACGAAGCCGTCCAGCTTGTCCTTGGGGCAGTGGTCGGTATGCAGGGCCACGTTGATGTCGTAGGACTTGGCCGCCTCGCGGATGTAGGCAACGAACGCGAGCGAGCCGCGGACCATGTCCTTCACGGAGGAGCCGGAGAAGTAGGCGGAACCGCCAGTGGAGACCTGCAGGATGCCGTCGGAGCCGGCGGCCTGGAGGCCGGCCAGCGCGGCGTTGACGGTCTGCGAGCTCGTGACGTTGATGGCGGGGAAAGCGAACTTGCCGTTCTTGGCGGCGTCCAGCATCTCGTTGTACTTGGCCGGGGTTGCGACGGGCACTGAAACTCCTCGTGATGAAGGTGTGGAAGGAACTCATCACCGGCAGCATCAGTGGGGCCGGTCACGTCCGCCTCCATCGTAGCGAGGATGGGCCCGGCTCGACCCGCCTCACGAAGCACATGACGTGTTTCACGCGTCCTCGGGGCGCCTACGCCTCGCCACAAAGGGGTTCCTCAGGACCGCGTCCCAGCGCGGCGGGGCGGGGTGATACTCGATGCCGTCTTGCACCTGCGTCGCCCGTTCCGGACCCGCCAGGCGTCCGACCAAGTGCAGGGCCATGTCGATCCCGGCCGATACGCCGGCGCCCGTGATCACCTCCCCGGAATCCACCCACCGTTCTCCGGGATAGACCTTCGCGGTGGGTTCGAGCGCCAGCAGCTCGTCAAAGGCGGCGTGAAAGGTGGTGACGGGGCGTTCCTTCAGCAACCCCGCCGCTGCCAAGACCAGTGCACCGGTGCACACGCTCCCCATGAGCGCCCCGCGACGCGCCGCCGCGCGAAGCCGCGAGAGGTGGGCGGGCTCGGTCAGCCGTGCCCGGCTTCCGGCCCCGCCCGGTTCGATGATCACGTCCGGCAAGGGGAGCTGCGTCCATGCCGCCGTCGGCACGATCCCGAGTCCTTTGGCGCACGTCCGGACCGCGCCGTCATCGCTCACGAGATGTACGCGCCAGCCGTCGGCCGGGTACTCCTGGGTCCAGTGCGACAGCACCTCCCACGGCCCCACCACGTCCAGTTCCTCGGCTCCGTCGAACACATCGATCGCGATCAGCTGTTGCATGCTCTCCACTTTCCCCTCCGACCAGCGCTGCTGGTGAGAGGCAAAAACGGCACATGACGTGCACTTTCTGCCATGCTGGCGGCATGCCTCACCGCGTCGTCGCCCTCGCGCTCCCCGGCGTCGTGGCCTTCGACCTCGCCCTCATCACCCAGGTCTTCGGCTACGCCGACGAGGACGAATACGCGTGCGTGGTTGCCACCCCGAAGGGCTCCCCGGTCCAAAGCTCCACGGGCCTCACCGTGGGTGGCACGGCCGACCTGGCGGCGTTGGCTGAGGCCGATACCGTCATCGTCGCGGGCTACTCACCGCACGATTGCCCCAGCCCCACTGTGCTCACGGCCCTGCGCGCCGCAGCTGCCGGCGGCGCTCGCATGGCGTCGGTCTGCACGGGCGCCTTTGCCCTGGCCCACGCGGGTTTCCTCGACGGGCGCACCGCCACCACGCACTGGCAGGACGCCGAAGCGTTGCGGGCGCTCAGCCCGCGCATCACGGTGGATCCCTCGGTGCTGTTCATCGACCACGGCGACGTGGCGACGAGCGCAGGCGTTGCCGCGGGAATCGACCTGTGTCTCCACCTGGTCCGCACGGACTTCGGTGCGGGAGTGGCCCACCGCGTGGCCCGGCGCATGGTGGCGGCACCTCACCGCGCCGGCGGACAGGCCCAGTTCGTGCCGCCCCCTGCCGCGCAGACCGGCATGTCCGGGGGCCTGGGCGAGCTTCTGGACTGGGCACGGCTCCACCTGGCGGAGCCTCTCACCGTTCCCGAGCTGGCCCGGCGCCTCCACCTCTCTGAGCGCCAATTCGCCCGCCGTTTCGTCGCGGAAACTGGTGTCACCCCGCTGCGCTGGTTGCTCCACCAGCGCGTGTATGCAGCGATGGAACTGCTTGAAGTCACCGATCTCTCC
Organism: Galactobacter sp.; assembly: GCA_022712075.1. Taxonomy (GTDB): domain Bacteria; phylum Actinomycetota; class Actinomycetes; order Actinomycetales; family Micrococcaceae; genus Galactobacter. The sequence continues at coordinate 3,425 of JALAHE010000172.1, read as the reverse complement.
CTCGACACCGTCGCCCGGCGGAGCGGGCTGGGCACGGCGTCGACCCTGCGCCGCCACGTGACCCGAGAGCTCGGGGTGACGCCGAGCGCCTACCGCGACACCTTCCGCGGCTCGCCGGCGGCGTCGACACCCCCGCGGTCCCGGGCCTGACGGGTAGCTTGCCTCGCGGCGAAGGGCATCAGCCCAGGCTCGCGACGAGCTCCGCGTGGTCGCGTTCGGTCTGCTGGGCGTACTCGAGCGCGCACGTGGCGAGGGCGGCGTCCACGTCGCGGCGACCCTTGAGTTGCGGGGCCAGTTCCAGCGCGCCGGGCGACTGAGCGTGGGCGCGTGCCAGGAGAGAGGCGCACGCCTGGGCCAGCGCCGTCAGCTCCTCGAGGCGCAGCGTCGAGAGATCCACGCCGCCCTTCATGTCCCTGAACTGGCGCCAGTAGTAGTCCACCTTGTCCCCGCCCGAGTGCTCGTCGGCGGCGCCGCGCGCGTAGCCGAGGAATCGATCCGAGTGGGCCTGCAGCACGCGCTGGGCGTCCACCACGCGGTGCCCCTGTTCCTCGCGGTGGACCTTGGCCGGTTGCTTCACGCCGCCGAACGTGGTCAGCACCGAAGCCTGCGCCTGCTTGAACTGGAGGAGCAGCTCCGTCCCCTGGCCGTCGCGCAGCAGGGCGATGTAGCACCGCGTGCCCACGGAGCCCACACCCACCACGCGCAGCACCACGTCTTGCACCTCGAAGCCGCTCAGCAGGGCACGGGCATCCGGATCGAGGGTCCCGAGGTACGCGCGGTACAGCGTCCGCGCGGCGTCCACCCCCATGGCCTCGACGTGCTGGGTTAGCGGCGGCTGATCAACCAGCCTGGCGCCGCCGGCCTCGTCCACGACCGCGAAGCGCTTGAGCGCCCGATCGCTCGTGTGCTTGCGTGCCGAGCGTTCGGCCTGGCCCACGAGGCGGGCGGCATCCGAGGCCCGGCGCTTGGCCTTCTTCCCGGCCGCAGTGGCCTTGCTCAGGAGCAGCTGCTGAATGTCTCCCGTGTCCACCGAGGCGTAGAAGCGCTCGATCGAGGTCATGGTCGCGAAGCGGCGCAGGGCCTTGCGGTAGGCGCGCGCCGCGCGCCGCGCGGCGTCCCACGCGTCGTCGAGCGAGGCACCGTTGGCCGTGGCGGCAAGGTGCACCGAGGTGAGGAGCCGCTTGACGTCCCAGTCCCACGGCGCCACCGCCGCCTCGTCGAAGTCGTTGACGTCGAAGGCGACGCGCCGCTCCGGCGTGCCGAAGAGGCCGAAGTTTGCGAGGTGCGCATCCCCACAGCTGAGCACCTTCACGCCGGAGAACGGTGCGGCGGAGAGGTCGGAGGCCATGACGGCGGCCGCCCCGCGGTAGAACGCGAACGGCGACTCGGCCATGCGTTGCTGCCTCACCGGGATCAGCGAAGGGACGCGGGTGGCATCCTGCTCGGCCAGCACCTCGAGCGGCTGGCGCGGGCGCTGCCCCCACTCGCCGATGTTCCGCAACGCGCTGCTTGCCTTCGTGGCCATGCCCATCCCCCTGTGTCGACGCGTGGTCGACACCAGCCTAGGCAGGCCGGACGCGCGACGTAAGAGGGGGCCAAAAACCCCCGAGATGTCGCGGCGGCGTTGCCCTTCTTCCAGTGGAATGAGTATTTTTACTGACATCGTCAGGTCTCGCGCCATCCTCGGCGGCGACACCGACGCACAAACAAGGGGGAACGATTCATGAGCGAGCAGACGCCGAACCCGCCGTGGGGTGGTGGTCAGCCGCCGCAGCCCGGCTCACCGGCCCCGCAGTCCTGGGGACCTCCGGCCTCCGCCGCCTACGGCGGCTTCGGGGCCCAGAGTGCCGAGCCCACGTGGGGGCAGGGCACCCAGCAGCAGAATTGGCAAACGCCCGACGGCGCGTGGCAGGGCGGCGCGCCCGCCGCCTCCCGGGGGCTCGGGCTGAGCGGCCGGCACATCGGCCTCGCCGCCCTGATCGGCGTTGCGGCCTACGTGGTGGCGGCGATCGCCTCCTCGATCGTGATGCTCCTGCAGAACGCGGCGCTCGACAACAAGGTGGGCGCCGGCAACTTCTTCGCCTCGATCCCCACCTGGATCTCGGGTTCCTTCGGCAACACCCGCAACCTGAGCGCCTCGTTCGGTGACCAGACGCGTGGCGCGTCCTGGGGTTCCGTCGGCCTCTTTGTCGTCACGCTGACGCTCCTGAGCGTGCTCATCCTGGGGCGGGTCCTGCTGCGCAAGGCGCCCGTCGGCAAGGGCGCCCCGCGGCTCATCCTGGCCGCCGTCACCTCGCTCGTGTTCTTCGTGCTGATGCTGGTGCTGGCCCTGACCGTGCACTGGAGCTCCTCGCAGTCGGCCGGCGGGCGCACCTCGACCATCTCGCTCACGGCCGTGGGCGCGCTCGGCATCATCATCGCCCTCGTGTCCGTGGGCTTCGTCGCCTACTTGGCCTACTCGCCGCGCGGCGACGCGCTGCTGCCGAGCATCGTGCGCAAGGCCGGTTCGCAGTTCGCCGAGCACGTGCTCATCGTGGGCTCCGTTGTCTCGCTCGTGTACTACTTCGTCTATTCGGCCACCTTCGGCAAGCGCGGCTGGCTCTCCTTCCTGGAGATCATCCCGGGCTGGGGCATCTCCACCTCGCCCACGGCCTCGGTGAGCCTGCTCGAGGGTGATGTGCAGACCACCGTGGAGCCCACGGTCCTGATGGGCATCCTCAACGGCTTCAACTTCTCCACCTTCGGCGCCTACAACCTGGGCGACGGCCAGTGGCAGTCGATGTTCTCCGGCGGCACGTGGTGGCTCATCCTCACGTGCCTGCTCATGCTCGTCCTCGGCCTGCTCTGGTCCTCGCTGCGCTGGCGCCTGCGCGCGGGAGCCCAGGCCACGCCGTCGTCCTGGTTCACGCTTCCTGCGGCCTACCTCGTGGGCGGGCTGGTCATCCTCGTGACGTCCATCGCCACGACCCCGGACCTCCGGGAAGAGAACAAGACGGTCGTTGGCCTCGTGGCGCCGTGGGCGTTCGCCTTTGTCCTCCTACTCGGCGTCGCCGTCGAAGCGCTCTCGCGCTACCTCGCGCCGGCGATCCTGCGCTCGGCCGGCGGCCTGCGCGGCTTCCTGGGGCTCGGACTGAAGCCCGATTGGTCAACCCTGCAGGGCCCGGCTCCCGCGCAGGCCGGTTGGGGCGGAGCCCCGCAGGGTACGCAGCCCGGCTGGGGTCAGCCCGCGGCGCAGGGTGCCTGGGGCGGCGCGGCCGCGCAGCCGGCCCAGCCCTCGCAACCCGCTCAGCCGGCGTGGGGTGTGGCACCTGCGGCTCAGCCCGGCCAGCCCTCGCAGCCCGCTCAGCCGGCGTGGGGTGGGGCCCCCTCGGGTCAGCCCGCGCAGCCGGCTCAGCCCGCTCCGCCCGCCTGGGGCGGAGCACCGG
>JALAHE010000171.1 GCA_022712075.1 Galactobacter sp. | reverse complement strand
GGGCGGGGTGTCTTTGGTGGGCAAGGCCACCCTTATTCATGCCGCAACGCGCTCGGGACTAGACTGGCGGGAGACATGTGAGCGTCCGGCGTCCGCGCCGTGAGCGTTCGTTTTACCCGAAGACCAGGAGAGGTCGGCGTCAACGTGACGTACATCATCGCGCAGCCCTGCGTGGACCTGAAGGACAAGGCCTGCATCGACGAGTGCCCCGTCGACTGCATCTACGAGGGCGAGCGCAGCCTCTACATCCACCCGGACGAGTGTGTCGACTGCGGCGCCTGCGAGCCCGTGTGCCCCGTCGAAGCCATCTACTACGAGGACGACGTCCCGGAGGAGTGGGCCGACTACTACAAGGCAAACGTCGAGTTCTTCGACGACCTCGGCTCGCCGGGCGGTGCCGCCAAGATGGGCAAGATCGACGCCGATCACCCCTTCATTGCCGCCCTGCCCCCGCAGAACCAGGATCACTGAGTCCGTGCTGAAGCTTCCCGATTACCCGTGGGAGGCGCTCGCGCCCTACCGCGAGCTGGCCGCCAAGCACGACGGCGGCGTCGTCGACCTCTCCATCGGCACGCCCGTGGATCCCACGCCGGTGCACATCCGCGAGGCGCTGGCCGCCGCAGCCGACGCGCACGGCTACCCGACCACCCACGGCACGCTCGCCCTGCGCCAGAGCATCGTTGAGTGGTTCGAGCGCCGCCGCGGCGTTGTGGGCCTGGGGACCGACGACGTCATGCCGACCGTCGGTTCAAAGGAGCTCGTCGCCTGGCTGCCGCTGCTGCTTGGCCTGGGCGAGGGCGACGTGGTGGTGCGACCGCGCGTCGCCTACCCGACCTACGACATCGGGGCGCAGCTGGCCGGGGCCACCGCCGTGGCGGCCGAAGAGCTGTCCGAGCTGGATGAGGACACCCGCTCCCGCGTGAAGCTGGTGTGGCTCAATTCCCCTGGAAACCCCACGGGTGCCGTGCTGTCCACGGACCAGCTCAGGGCACGCGTCGACGCGGCCCGCGAGCTGGGGGCCGTTGTGGCCTCCGACGAGTGCTACGCCGAGCTTGGCTGGGGTGAGTGGGAGTCCGGGGTTCCCTCGGTGCTCGCGCCCGAGGTGAGCGGCGGGGACCTCACGAATCTGCTGAGCGTCTACTCGCTCTCCAAGCAGTCGAATCTGGCCGGGTACCGCGCCGCCTTCATCGCGGGCGCCCCCAACCTCATGCCGGATCTGGTCAATTCCCGCAAGCACGCCGGCATGATCGTCCCCGCTCCCATCCAGGCCGCCATGATCGCGGCCCTCGGCGATCACGAGCACGTAGCGGCCCAGAAGGACCTGTACCGTGCGCGTCGCGAGGCGCTGCTACCCGCCCTGCTCGGTGCCGGCTTCACGGTCACCCACTCCGAGGCCGGCCTGTACCTGTGGTGCAGCCGTGGTGAGGGCACGTGGGATTCGATCGCTTGGCTGGCCGAGCGTGGCATCGTGGCCGGCCCCGGCGTCTTCTACGGCACCGAGGGTGAGGGCCACGTGCGCGTGGCCCTCACCGCGAGCGACGAGCGCATCGCCGAGGCGGTCAAGCGCCTCGCCGCCTGAGGCGCGCGCACCCAACTTCACGGCACCGACACCGCGACGCCGCGTGACCCGGGCTCCCGCCCGGCCACGCGGCGTCGTGCTGTGGACGGACCACGCGGGAGCCGCGCCCCCGCGCCGAATTGTGGCGCCGAACACCGTTCGGACAGCCCCCGTAGGCGACAGCGCGGGCGCGCCCGGGGGAGGCCCCGTTTTCGCCAGGGACCCTGACAGGCGTTAGATTGGCCGGTGAGAACCGGTGTCACCACACCATTCAAACTCCGTGAGGAGAACCATCCATGACTGAAGCGAAGGCCCGCCTCGATTTCGCGGGTTCCAGCCTCGACCTCCCGGTCGTCAACTCCGTCGAAGGCAATGACGGCTTTGCGATCGCGCCCCTGCTCAAGACCACCGGGAACGTCACCTACGATCCCGGCTTCATGAACACCGCGGCCACCAAATCCGCCATCACCTACATCGACGGCGACGCTGGCATCCTGCGTTACCGCGGTTACCCGATCGAGCAGCTGGCGGCGAACTCCAGCTTCCTCGAGACCTCCTACCTGCTCATCTACGGCGAGCTCCCGAGCGCCACCGAGCTGGAGGACTTCGACCAGAAGATCCGCCGCCACACGCTGCTGCACGAGGAGCTCAAGGGCTTCTTCGACGGCTTCCCGCGCGACGCCCACCCGATGCCGGTGCTGTCCTCGGCCGTCTCGGCGCTCTCGACCTGGTATCAGGATTCCCTGGATCCCTTCGACCCGGAGCAGGTGGAGCTTTCCACCATCCGCCTCCTGGCCAAGATGCCGGTCATCGCCGCGTACGCGCACAAGAAGTCCCTGGGGCAGGCCCTCCTGTACCCGGACAACTCCATGAACCTCGTGGAGAACTTCCTGCGCCTGGCCTTCGGCATGCCGACCGAGCCCTACGAGCTCGACCCCGACATGGTCAAGGCCCTCGATCTGCTGCTGATCCTGCACGCCGATCACGAGCAGAACGCCTCCACCTCCACGGTGCGCCTCGTCGGCTCCACGGACGCGAACCTGTTCGCCTCCGTGTCCGCAGGCATCAACGCCCTCTTCGGCCCCGCCCACGGCGGTGCCAACGAGGCGGTGCTGAAGATGCTGCGCCAGATCCAGGCCGACGGCGTCTCGCCGGATGCCTTCATGGAGAAGGTGAAGAACAAGGAGGACGGCGTCCGCCTGATGGGCTTCGGCCACCGCGTGTACAAGAACTACGACCCGCGCGCCAAGATCATCAAGCAGACGGCCCACGACATCCTCGAGAAGCAGGGTGCCAACGAGCTGCTCGACATCGCGATGAGCCTTGAAGAGAAGGCGCTGAGCGATGACTACTTCATCCAGCGCAAGCTGTACCCGAACGTGGACTTCTACACCGGCCTGATCTACAAGGCCATGGGCTTCCCCGAGAAGATGTTCACGGTGCTCTTTGCCATCGGTCGCCTCCCGGGCTGGATCGCCCAGTGGCGCGAGATGATGCTGGATCCCGAGCGCAAGATCGGTCGCCCGCGTCAGCTCTACACGGGCCACGCCGCGCGCGACTACCCGCAGGCCTGACGCTGGCCAAGGCTGCGGGGCATCGCCCCGCAGCCTCGGCGAGTAAGCCACAGCACGACGCCGCCGTTCCCACCTCAGGGTGGGAACGGCGGCGTTTTGCTTTGCTGGGAAAGGCGACGGGACGGGAAGCGGCGACGCCCGCCTGCGGGCGCGCGCCTAACCTTGACCGGCCGCCGAGGCGAGCTGAATGGCCACGGTCCCCGCGCCGTCGTGCCCCTCCCCGCGTTCCCAGGCACCCTTTTCTCGCGTCCAGGTGAGGCCGCCGTAGGAGACCGATACGGTCGAGTCCTCCTGCGCGTGGGCCACCGCCCACTGGGCCAGGGCCCAGCCGTGGGCAGTGTCGGCGACGTGGGTGCTGACAATGTCGCCCTGCACCTTGGGCGCAAAGGTGGAGTCCCCGTACTCGGCGTCGATTCGTTTGGCGACGGCGGCGGCAGAACCGGCGTCCGTGGTGCGGCGCAGGGAGCACGTGAGCGCCGAGGCCGATTGCCCCGTGAGGGCCGAGGCGAAGGCTCGGCCCAGGTCCTCGTGGTCGGCGTAGGCCTCCGGGAACGCGCTGCGCTGCACCTTCTGGGCGGCCTGCGTGACGCTCATGCTGCGGTAATCGAAGGTGACGAGCTCGTCGAAGAAGGCGCCGGCCGCGTACACCGGGTCCATGACCTGGGCCTGCGTGCCCCACCCCTGCGAGGGGCGTTGCTGGAAGAGCCCGCGGGAATCCGGGCCGGCCGTGTCCCCGTAGTCGAGGTTGCGCAGCTTGGATTCCTGGTAAGCCGTGGCCAGGGCGATGCTCGTGGCGCGCGAGGGAAGCTCGCGTCCAACGGCCACGGCGGAAATGGTGGCGGCGTTGCCCGCCTGCTCGGGATCAAGCGTGTGCTTGACCGAGCCCACGGTGGTGGCGCATTGCACCACCACCAGGGCCTGGCTGTCATGGATGTACCGCTGCACACCCCAGATACCGCCACCGATCAGGAGAGCGGACACCGCGAGGGCAAGGGCCGATCGGGCTCCGCGTCGCATACCTGCCAGCGTAGCCTGGCGGGCCTCAGTTGGCGTGGAGGGCGTCGTTCAGCTCGACCGTGCCGGTCGCGCGGGGGAGGGCCTCCACGGCGCCCGTGAGCGAGTTACGGCGGAAGAGCAGGTTGGCGACGCCGGAGAGCTCCAGGGCCTTCACGACCTTGTCGCCGAGCTGCACGCGCGTGCCTGCCGTGACGTACAGGCCGGCCTCCACGACGCAATCGTCGCCGAGGGAGATGCCCACGCCTGCGTTGGCGCCCAGCAGGACGCGCTCACCCAGCGTGATGCGCTGCGTGCCGCCGCCGGACAGCGTGCCCATGATGGAGGCGCCGCCACCCACGTCGGAGCCATCGCCGACCACCACGGAGGCGGAGATGCGGCCCTCGACCATGGAAGTGCCGAGCGTGCCCGCATTGAAGTTGACGAAGCCCTCGTGCATCACGGTGGTGCCGGGGGCCAGGTGCGCGCCGAGGCGCACGCGGTCGGCGTCGCCGATGCGTACGCCGGAGGGCACGACGTAGTCCACCATGCGGGGGAACTTGTCGACGCCGTACACGGTCACGGGGCCGCGGGCCTGCAGCAGGGCGCGGGTGAGCTCGAAGTCCTCCACGGCGCACGGGCCGGCGGAGGTCCACACGACGTTGGTCAGCAGGCCGAAGACGCCATCGAGATTGATGGTGTTCGGGGCCACGAGGCGGTGGGAGAGCAGGTGGAGGCGCAGCCAGGCGTCCTCGGCGGAGGCCGGGGCCTCGTCCAGCTTGGCCTCGACGGAGACCACGCGGCGCGTGGTGCCGCGGGCCTCGTCGGTGGACTCGAGGGCGGTCAGGGAGGCGCGGATGGCCTCGGCGGCCTCGTCCTGGCCCAGGGGCGCGAGCTCGGGGCGCGGGAACCACGCGTCGAGCAGGGCGCCCGAGGCGTGGAAGGTCGCGACGCCGTGCGCGGAGGCCAGGCGGGACGGGGCGGGGGAGTTCGTGGCTGTGGAAGCAGTCATGTCATGCATCCTAGGGCGCGGCGCGCTCCCGGTAGGCTCGCATGACATGAGCACCACGAGCAGCGAAACACTCTCCCTCGACCTGCGCGGCGACGTCGCCCACCTCACCGCGGCACTCATGGACATCGAGTCGGTCTCCGGCAACGAGACGGCGATCGCCGACGCGGTCGAGGCCGCGCTGCGCTCCCTGCCGCACCTGAGCGTGCTGCGCGACGGCGACGCGATCGTGGCCCGCACCTCGCTGGGGCGCGCCCAGCGCGTGGTGCTCGCGGGGCACCTGGATACGGTGCCGCTGCCCACCACGCCCGGCTCGCGCGGCACGGTGCCCTCGAGCTGGGACGGGGAGACCCTCTTCGGGCGCGGCGCCACCGACATGAAGGGCGGCGTGGCGGTGCAGCTGGCCCTCGCGGCCGCCCTCACCGAGCCGAACGCCGACATCACCTACGTCTTTTATGACCACGAGGAGGTGGAGGCCTCCCTGTCCGGCTTGGGCCGCCTCGTGGAGCACCACCCCGAGCTGCTCACCGACGCGTCCTTCGCGATCCTCCTCGAGCCCACGAACGGCGCGGTCGAGGGCGGCTGCAACGGCACCATGCGCTTCAAGGTGACCACCACGGGCAAGGCGGCGCACTCGGCCCGCGCCTGGATGGGCGAGAACGCCATCCACAAGGCCGCCCCCATCCTGACCCGCCTCGCGGCCCACGAGCCCGCCACGGTGCACGTGGACGGCCTTGACTACCGCGAGTCCCTCAACGCCGTCCGCATCCACGGTGGCGTGGCAGGCAACGTCATCCCCGACCACTGCGAGGTCGAGGTGAATTACCGCTTTGCCCCCTCGCGCAGCATCGAGGAGGCGGACGCCTACGTGCGCGAGCTCCTCGCTGGCTTCGACGTGGAGCGCACCGACGCCGCCGCCGGCGCCCGCCCCGGCCTGGACGTGCCGGCGGCCGCGAGCTTCGTGGCCGCCGTGGGGGCCGAAGCCCTGCCCAAGTACGGCTGGACGGACGTGGCTCGCTTCTCGGCCCTCGGCATCCCCGCCGTGAACTTCGGTCCGGGCGATGCGCTCCTGGCCCACTCGGACAACGAGCACGTGGAGGCCGACGCGATCCGCGAGTGCCTCGCGGCGCTCCCCCGCTGGCTCGCCTGAGCGGCGCCCAACGCCGCTGACAGCATGCTGTCAGCGTCTCGCCAAGGGAACGACGACGCGGCCTGACCGTGCGGGCGGAAGGTCAGGCCGCGTCGTCGTTCACGTGGGTCAGGCCCCCGGGGGCAGAACCCCGTCGGTTTCCACCACCCAGGTCTTCTTGGC
>JALAHE010000019.1 GCA_022712075.1 Galactobacter sp. | reverse complement strand
GCGCGGGGGCCCCGCCACGGGCGGCGAGGGCCTCACGGGCCGCCTGGCGCTGTCGCCAGGCCTCGAGCTCGAGCTCGTACTCCTCGTCCCGCTGGTAGTCGTCCTTCACGAGGCGCCACCAGATGAAGAAGGCGAAGCCTGCAAAAACGACCCACTCGACGCCGTAGAAAATGTTGAGCCAGTTGACTGTGGTGCCGGAGGGCTGCGGCCCCACCCAGATCTGCTCGAGACCCGCCGAGGCGGCGCCCACGTCACTGCCACCCGAACTGGCCTTGAAGGCGACGATGAAGCCGTCGTAGCTGTCGCGGTCCCAGGCGTTGGCCAGCCACGCGGCAGAGAGCTCTGCGTAGGGGCCGTTCTCCGCCTCGCGCGTTCCCGTGGGCGACTCCGAGGGAAGCAGGCGACCCTCGAGCGAGACCTCGCCCGTGGGCAGCGCCGCCGGAGCCGTCTGATCGGCCTGCCAGCCGCGGACCACGGGGATGACGTTCTTCCCTGGCGCGCCGTCCGGCTCGAAGGCCGCGGCGACCCAGTAGCCCTCCTTGCCGCCCTGCAAGCGGCCGGAGACGAGGACGGAACTGCCCTCCACGAAGTGCCCCGTGGCGGTCACGATCTGGTCGGCGTCGGCGACGTACATGTCGCGGCCCGGCTGGAAGTGATCGGTCAGCGGGACGGCGTGCTCCGTGGTGCCGCTCGTGTCCGCCGTGACGGTCTTCGACTCCCCGAACTGCCACTGGCTCAACCACACGAAGGCGGTGGCGGCGAGCAAGGCGCCCACGAGCGTGGCGATCCACTTGGGCTTCAGGGCGGTCTTCAACACGCCTCCGATTCTACGGCCGATAGAGAAGCGGCGTTGACCACCCCTCCCCGCGCCGAGGCGAGGCCGGCGCCGAGCCGGCGGCGCGCCGTCGTGCCCTGGACCAACGCCGCGGGCCCTGGGTCCCTTCCGTTCACGGAGGGGACCCAGGGCCCGCGCGTCGATCCCGCCTAGCGGGAGAGGTACTGCGTGAGGACCATGTCGACCTTCTGGAAGGACTTCAGGTCCACGTAGCCGGTCGTGGCCATGGACTGGCGCAGCATGCCGGTGAGGTTGGAGGTGCCATCGGTGTGGTGCGAGGGGCCGTGCAGCACCTGTGCCATGGGGCCAACGGTGCCAACGCGGACGCGGTCGCCGCGCGGTACAGAGCCGTGCGCGGCCTCCATGCCCCAGTGGTAGCCGCAGCCCGGGGCCTCGGCTGCGCGGGCCAAGGCCGTGCCGAGCATGACGGCATCCGCGCCAAGCGCGATCGCCTTGACGATGTCGCCCGAGGTGGACACGCCGCCGTCGGCGATGACGTGGACGTAGCGCCCGCCCGACTCATCCAGGTAGTCGCCGCGGGCGGCGGCGACGTCGGCGATGGCGGTGGCCATGGGAACGTGCACGCCCATGGCGCGGCGCGTGGTGCCGGTGGCGCCGCCGCCGAAGCCCACGAGCACGCCGGCAGCACCCGTGCGCATGAGATGCAGCGCCGGGGTGTAGCCGGCCGCGCCGCCCACGATGACGGGGACGTCGAGCTCGTAGATGAACTTCTTGAGGTTAAGCGGCTCGTGGCGCTCCGAGACGTGCTCGGCGGAGACGGTGGTGCCGCGGATGACGAAGACGTCAACGCCGGCCTCCAGGACCGTCTTGTAGTGCTCCTGGGTGCGCTGCGGGGTGAGGGATCCGGCCACGACCACACCGGCCGAACGGATCTCCTCGAGGCGCGCCTTGATCAGCTCGGGGCGGATCGGCGCGGCCAGCAGCTCCTGCAGGCGGCGCGTGATGCGCGGGTCGGAGCCGTACTCCGTGGCCGACTCGAGCGAGGCAATCTCCTCGAGCACCTTGGCCGGATCCTCGTAGCGCGTCCACACGCCCTCGAGGTTCAGGACGCCGAGGCCGCCCTGGCGGCCCAGCTCGATTGCCGTGGCCGGCGACATGACCGAGTCCATCGGCGCGCCGATGAACGGGGTGTCGAAGGAGTAGGCGTCGATCTGCCAGGACGTGGAGACGTCGGAGGCATCGCGCGTGCGGCGGGAGGGGACGATCGCCACGTCGTCCAGCGAATAGGCCTGGCGGGCCCGCTTGAAACGGCCGATCTCGATGTCGTTGCTCACCCACCCACCCTACCAACGCCAGCGGCGCCCACCCGATTCGGGTGAGCGCCGCTGGGCACTGTGTGACGTGAGGCTCGCCACCGCCGCCGATCAGCGGTGGTAGTTCGGCGCCTCGACCGTCATGGCGATGTCGTGCGGGTGCGATTCCTTCAGGCCGGCGGCCGTGATGCGCACGAACTTGCCGCGCTCCTTGAGGGCCGGGATGGTCTGGCCGCCCACGTAGAACATGGTCTGGCGCAGGCCGCCCACGAGCTGGTGCACCACGGAGGAGAGCGGGCCGCGGAACGGCACCTGGCCCTCGATGCCCTCGGGGATCAGCTTCTCGTCGGTGGGGACGTCCGCCTGGAAGTACCGGTCCTTGGAGTACGAGGTGTTCTTGCCGCGCGTCTGCATGGCACCGAGCGAGCCCATGCCGCGGTAGGCCTTGAACTGGCGGCCGTTGACGAAGACCAGGTCGCCAGGGGACTCCTGGGTGCCGGCGAGCAGCGAGCCGAGCATGACGGAGTCGGCGCCGGCCACGAGGGCCTTGCCGATATCGCCCGAGTGCTGCAGGCCGCCGTCGGCGATGAGCGGAACGCCGGCCGGGATGGCGGCCTTGGCGGACTCGTAGATCGCGGTGACCTGGGGAACGCCCACGCCGGCCACGATACGGGTGGTGCAGATGGAGCCCGGGCCCACGCCCACCTTGATGGCGTCGGCGCCGGCGTCGATGAGAGCCTGGGCGCCATCGCGCGTGGCGGCCTGGCCGCCGATGATGTCGACGTGCGCGGCGGCCGGGTCCTTCTTGAGGCGCGCGATCATGTCGAGCACGCCCTGGCTGTGGCCGTTCGCGGTGTCCACCACAAGCACGTCGACGCCGGCGTCCACGAGCGTCATGGCGCGGTCGTAGCCCTCACCGAAGAAGCCGACGGCCGCGCCGACGCGCAGGCGGCCCTCGTCGTCCTTGGTGGCCAGCGGGTAATCCTCGGCCTTGTCGAAGTCCTTGACCGTGATGAGGCCCTGGAGCACGTCGTTGCCGTCCACGAGGGGCAGCTTCTCGATGCGGTGCTTAGCCAGCAGCTCGAGGACCTGCTCGCGGCTCGTGCCGACGGGCGCCGTGATGAGCGGCATGGCCGTCATCTTCTCGTGGACCTGGGTGGTGGCCCACTCGGCGCGCGGCACAAAGCGGGTGTCGCGGTTGGTGATGATGCCCAGCAGCTTGCGGTTCTCGTCCACGACGGGCAGGCCCGAGACGCGGTAGTGAGCGCAGAGGTCGTCCAGATCCTGGAGGGTGGCCTCGGGGGTGATGGTCACCGGGTCGGTGATCATGCCCGACTCGGAGCGCTTGACCTGGTCCACCTGGCGGGCCTGGTTCTCGATGGAGATGTTGCGGTGGATGATGCCGATGCCGCCCAGGCGGGCCAGGGCGATCGCCATCGGCGCCTCCGTCACGGTGTCCATCGCGGCCGAGAGGATCGGCACGTTCAGGCTGATGCGCTTGGACAGGCGCGTGCTGGTGTCGGCGTCGGACGGAATCACGTCCGTGGGGCCGGGCAGCAGCAGCACGTCGTCGTAGGTCAGCCCCTCAAATGCGAAGGGATTGAAGTCATCGTTGGCGCTCACGCGATGCCTTTCGGAACGAGCCGGTGGGGGTTAGAGACAATCCTAGAGCGCTCCGGGGTGCCCAATCATTCCCGCATGCCCCACCACCAGCCTGACGCGCGTGATCCTTCTCACCTTTGCTTGCCCGTGCGTCACGTCCGGAGGCCACGCGGCGCGCCCGTGGCCCGAGCTGGCGCGGCGGGACGGGCGATCAGTGGGCCGAGGCCCAGCCGAGCGAGGCGAGCAGCCGGCGCTCAAAGATCTCTCCCGTGGTGAGCGCGAAGCGGGAGGTCAGGTGCGAATCGTCGATCCACACGTTGACGTTGCCGATGACGGGGACGCACGTGCCGTCGGGGCAGACCACGTCGCTCATGTCCATGGAGTGCAGGCCCGCGAGCTTGGCCGGGCCGCTCGTGAGCGCGAGCAAGGGGTTGACCGTGGCGAGCTGCTCCGCGATCGGCACGGAGCACTGCTCCTCCGTGGTGGTCAGGCGGGCTGCACAATCGGCCATGTCGAAGGTGAAGCGCGGGGTGTCCCGAAGCCCCACCACGGGCAGGCCCTCCTGCAGCCAGGGGGAGATCGCCTCGGCGAAGCCTGGCACGACCGCCTCGGACTCCCCCGCGCTCGCGCCCTCCGTGCCCTCCGCGACGGACTTCGTTGCCACGGTGACGATCACGGAGATGGAGCCCTGACGCGCTGCCACGTAGTCCTTGGCCAGCTCGGTGTACGCGGCGCAGTCGGCGTCCGCCGCCGCCTCTTCGGTCGAGCCGAAGCGGCAGCCGGGGCGGTACAGGGCCACCCAATGCCAGCCCTGCGCCTCGGCGGCGACGTCGAGCGCCGGCGTCCACTGCTGGGCGTGCGAGTCCCCGACCACGAGGACCGTGGTGGCCGAGTCGAGGTCGCCGCCTTCGTGGCAGGACTGGATGATGTCGGAATCGATGGCCCACTGCCCAGAGCAGTCCTCGCCCGTCGTGGCCCAGTCCTGCTTCTGGTCAGCGGGCAGCGGCAGGGCGATCGCTGAGGAGGCGATCTCGTCGGTGTAGCCGGGCTCGAGGGTCGCCGCGCCCGGGTTGTCCTGCGGGCTCTGAGTGGCCGCCGCCTGCGCCTGGTGGTTCAGGCTCGCCTGCCACAGCGCCACGGGCAGGGCCACTGCAAAGCACAGCGCCACGATCGCGAGAGCGCGGGCGTGGCGGGCCAGCCCGCCCACGGCGCGGCGGGGCAGGCGCTCGACGCCGCGCCGGGCCTTGCGTGCCACGCGTCGCCACCCGCGCGGGCGGGCGCCGCGGGGCGGCGTGGGCGCCGCCGGGGCGGCGGGCACGCGCGCCTCGAGCGCGCGCAGGGGCCGGGCAGCCCAGCGCGCCGCCGGGAGCTCGACGAAGCGGTGCGTCGCCATGGCCAGGAGCACGGCGAGGCCGAGCACCACGGCGCCCTGCCACAGGTTGAGCGCCGTGCTCCCCCACAGGAAGAGGCCGAAGACCAGCAGTGGCCAGTGCCAGAGGTAGAGCGGGTAGGAAATCTCGCCGAGCCAGACGGCTGGGCGGCGCGAGAGCCACCAGCTCACGTCGGCGCGGTTCCAGCCGGAGCCGCCGCTGCCGGCCACGACGATGGCCGCAGCGGCGAGGGTGGGCCACAGCGCCGCGTAGCCCGGGAACTGCCCCTCGACCTGCAACACCATGCCGCAGCTGATGAGGGCGGCGAAGCCGAGCCATCCGATGCAGCGCGAGAGCCACCGCGGCAGGGCGGGGATCTTGTCCACGACCAGCGCCAGGAGCGAACCGAGCGCAAACTCCCACAGGCGGGCGGGGGTGGAGAAGTAGGCCCGGCCCTGGTCCTGCGCAGTGAAGACCACGGAGTAGGCAAAGGAGGCGATGAACACCGCACCAAACAGAGCGATGCTCACGCGGCGCAGGTTCCAGCCAAAGCTGCGTGTATACCTGGCGACGAGCCCGGCCCCGGCGAGCAGAAGCGGCCAGAGCAGGAAGACCTGTCCCTGCACCGAAAGCGACCAGAAGTGCTGCAGGGGCGAGGACTTGGAGTGGTCCGGGTTGTAGTAGTCGACGGCGATGTTGGCCAGGTGCACGTTCTGCGTGTATCCCAGCGAGGCCCAGGCCTGCGAGAGCGTCTCCGGCCAGCGGGTGCCCGGCAGGATCAGCAGCGTCAGGAGCAGGATCACGGCGATGACGAGCGCAGCGGCGGGAAGCAGGCCGCGCAGGCGCTTGATCCACGAGGAGAGGATGCCGCGGGGGCGCCCCGACTCGGCGGCGCGCACCCACCCGCCCGTGAGGAAGAAGGCGGACATGAGCAGGAAGACGTCGACGCCGCCCGAGACCCGACCGACCCAGATGTGGTAGATCGCCACGAGCAACACGGCGACCCCGCGCAGTCCGGCCAGATCGGCGCGGAACCCGGCGGGGGAAGAGTTCTTGGCGTGGGGTGTACTCGTTGTCATGTTTCGTTGGGCCGGGAGGGAGGCGGCCCAACGATTGATGGTACCGGGACGCGCGTTGAGAACGCTGTCCGCTTCCTTTGCCCCCGCCATGCGACGCGCGGCCGGCCGCCGACGGCGAGGCGAAAACGGAGAAGCCCTCCCGCCCGGAGTTCCGGGCGGGAGAGCTGGTGCGCGCTACGCGAGCGAAGCGGCGGGAAGGATCACTCCTCCGTGTCCGCCGGCTTCTCCACGACGAGCGTCTCGGTCGTCAGCACGAGGGCGGCGATCGAGGCGGCGTTGCGCAGGGCCGAGCGGGTGACCTTGACCGGGTCGATGACGCCGGCGGCCAGCAGGTCCTCATAGACGCCGGTCTTGGCGTTGAAGCCGGAGTTGACCGGGGACTCGGTGACCTTGGCGGCGACGACGGCGCCGTCGAAGCCGGCGTTGACGGCGATCTGCTTCACCGGGGCGAGCAGCGCGCGGCGCACGATGTCGACGCCGGTGGCGACGTCGCCCTCGAGGGCCGTGATGGCCGGATCGGTGTTCAGCACGGCGACGGCGTCGACGAGGGCGGTGCCGCCGCCGGCGACGATGCCCTCCTCGAGCGCGGCGCGCGTGGAGGACACGGCGTCCTCGATGCGGTGCTTGCGCTCCTTGAGCTCCACCTCGGTGGCGGCGCCGACCTTGATGACACCGATGCCGCCGGCCAGCTTGGCCAGGCGCTCCTGGGCCTTCTCGCGATCCCAATCGGAATCGGAGCGCTCCATCTCGGCCTTGATCTGGGCCACGCGCGCCGCGACATCCTCGGCCTCGCCGCCACCGTCAACGATGGTGGTGGAGTCCTTGGTGACGCTCACGCGGCGGGCGGTGCCAAGCACCTCGACGCCGACCTGGTCCAGCTTCAGGCCAAGATCCGGGGAGATCACCTGCGCACCCGTGAGGGTGGCGATGTCCTGGAGCATGGCCTTGCGGCGGTCGCCGAAGCCCGGGGCCTTGACGGCCACGACGTTGAGCAGGCCGCGCAGCTTGTTCACGACGAGCGTGGAGAGGGCCTCGCCCTCGATGTCCTCGGCGATGATGAAGAGCGGCTTGGAGGCCTGGAGGACCTTCTCCAGCAGGGGCAGGAGCTCCTGGACGGAGGAGATCTTGCCGGAGTTCAGGAGGATGAAGGGATCCTCGAGGACGGCCTCCTGGCGCTCGGCGTCGGTGACGAAGTGCGGGGAGAGGTAGCCCTTGTCGAACTGCATGCCCTCCGTGACGACCAGCTCGGTGTTGGTCGTGTTTGACTCCTCGATGGTGATGACACCCTCGGTGCCCACCTTGCCGAAGGCCTCGGCGAGCAGCTCGCCGATCTCGTCCGACTGGGCGGAGATGGCGCCGACGTGGGCCACGTTTGCACCCTCGACCGGGCGGGCGTTCTCCTTCAGGCGCGCCTCGACGGCGTCAACGGCGGCCTCGATGCCGCGCTTGACGGCACCCGGGGCGGCGCCGGCGGCAACGTTGCGCAGGCCCTCCTTCACGAGCGCCTGGGCCAGGACGGTGGCCGTGGTGGTGCCGTCGCCGGCGACGTCGTTGGTCTTGGTGGCGACCTCCTTGGCGAGCTGGGCGCCAAGGTTCTCGTACGGGTCCTCGAGCTCAACCTCGCGGGCGATGGTCACGCCGTCGTTGGTGATGGTGGGGGCGCCCCACTGCTTGTCCAGGACCACGTTGCGGCCGCGGGGGCCCAGAGTGACCTTGACGGTGTCGGCCAGGCGGTCAACGCCGGCCTCGAGGGCCTTGCGGGCCGCCTCATCGAAAGCAAGCTGCTTTGCCATGAGTGAATGACTCCTTAGTGGAGGTGGGTCTGGGGAACTGCTGGCCGCGCTGCGCGCATCAGACGCGCGCGACGTAGACGCGCCATCGCCCCGCGCTGCGCTGCGCGCTGCGTCGGGGCGATGGCGTCAAAGAATCACTTCTCGATCTTGGCGAGAACGTCGCGAGCGGAGAGCACCAGGAACTCCTGGCCGCCGACCTTGACCTCGGTTCCGCCGTACTTCGAGTACAGGACGACGTCGCCCTCGGCGACGTCCAGCGGAACGCGGTTGCCGTTGTCGGCGCCGCGGCCCGGACCAACGGCCACGACCTTGCCCTCCTGGGGCTTCTCCTTGGCGGTATCGGGGATGACCAGGCCGGAGGCCGTGGTCTGCTCCGCCTCGAGCTGCTGGATGACGATGCGATCCTCGAGGGGCTTGATGGAGACCGACATGCGGCTCGCTCCTTTGTCTTGAAACCAGTGGTGTCAGCG
>JALAHE010000170.1 GCA_022712075.1 Galactobacter sp. | reverse complement strand
GGGGTGAGTTATGTGCACCGAGTAGGCACAGTAGATTGAGGGGGAGGAGGATCAGCGGCTCCGCCTCCGCCAGCTCTGCGCCTAGGGCGGGGGCTTTGATCGTGGTTTCCCAGGAGGGCTTCCCCCGGCGGCCGGGGCCGGGGCCGAGGGAGAGCCCCTCGCCCCGCGCGGCACCCACGGAGCGCACCAGCGCCAGGGCAAAGAAGGGAAACGCCACGTGCACCACGGCGGCGCCGGGGCGCCCCTGGGCGAGCGCGAGCTGCAGGGTGGGGGCCAGGGCCCAGAGCACGGCACCGAGGAAACGGAAACCGGGGCTGCGCGTCATGGCGCCGAGCAGGAAGAAGGCGCCAAGCGCCCCGAGCGGCATGGCCAGCACGTAGAGCGCCACAGCGGCGACCTGCGGGTGTCCGAAGGAGAACACCCCGGCGAGCCACACGAGCAGTGCAAAGGGATCGGCAGCGCCGGCCTGCCCCGTCCCGAGTTCCCGCCAGCCGGACGTGGCGGAGGAGAAGAGCTCGCCGAGGTCCTTGCCGGGGGCGATGAGCCCGCCGCCCACGGCGGCCTGCGCGCCGAAGAAGCGATACAGGCCAAGCAGCGACAGGCCGGCCGCGAGCGCGATGGCGAGCAGGGCGGCGCCCGTGGATCCCGCGGTGCGCGGGCCCGATTCGACGGCGTCGAAGTCGTCGTTGCCCCCGCTGGCCTCGGCAGCCGGCGCCGAGCGCTGACCCGCCTCCGCCTCGGCCTTGGCTGCATCACGCAGCGCGCGGCGGCGCTCGCGGACCTTGTCCGGGGGCGCAAGGAGCGAACGCACCACGGCGCGCGGCACGCTTTGGGTGGCGCGCAGGCGCTTGCGCCCGGCCGCGAGCGGAGCCGCGCGCAGCACGCCGGTGCCGCCGGCGCCGAGATCCACCACGGCGCCGGAGGGATCCTTGGCGATGAGCCGGCCGATGGCCTTGCCGACGCCGGCGATCATCATCCACACCGAGAGGAAGGGAACCGCCCAGGCCGGCGCAAACTTCAGGCGGGAGTAGGCGGCGGCACGCTCGGTCGCGCGCGGGCCGGAGACGGCCTCGACGGCGTCCGGCTCGTGCAGCACCTTGGCGGCGGGCACCAGGATGACGCGGTGCCCCGAGAGGCGCGCCCGGCGGCAGAAGTCGACGTCGTCGCCCACGCCGGGCAGGGCGGGATCGAACCCGCCGAGCTGGTCAAAAACATCGGCGCGCACGAGCAGTCCTGCCGAGTTCACGCCGAGCACGTCCGACACATCGTCGTACTGCCCCTGATCCACCTCGCCCTCAGCGACGGCGTTGAAGCGCCGGCCCGAGCGGGTCATGCTCAGGCCAGCGTCGAGGACCCGATCCGGGCGCGTGGCATCCATCTGCTTGGTGCCAGCAACGGTGACGGACGGTGCCTTCTCGATCGCCTCGAGGAGCGTCTCGAGCGCGTCGGGGGCCGGCGCAGCGTCGTCGTGCATGAGCCAGAGCCAGCGCACCGTGCCGGCCGGCGCGGCGGGGGCAGCGTCCACGCCGCGGCGCACCGCGGCGCCGAAGGCGGCGCCCGGCGCCTCAAGGACGGTGGCGTGGCTCGGCAGCCCCTCGGCGAGCAGCGCCCGGCTGCCGTCCTTGGATCCAGCGTCCACCCCCACCCAGGCGTCCGGCACGCGGCTCTGGGCGCGCAGGGCGCTCAGGGTGCGGGCAAGGAAGGGTTCCCCGTCGTGCGAGACGACGAGGACGGTGACGTGCGCGGTGCCAGGAATCAGTTCGCTCGCTTCCGGAGTCGACGGCGCTCGCGCTCGGACAGGCCGCCCCAGATGCCGAAGCGCTCGTCATTGGCGAGGGCGTATTCGAGGCACTCGGAGCGCACGGTGCAGGAGGCGCACACCTTCTTGGCGTCACGCGTGGAGCCGCCCTTCTCGGGGAAGAACGCCTCGGGGTCGGTCTGGGCGCACAGCGCCTCGGTCTGCCAACCGAGCTCGCCCTCGTCCTGGGCGCCGGGGAATCCGGGCACGGGCAGCCACACGCGGTTCGGGGCAGGCTGCAGCTCCTCGTCTGGCAGGAGCCCGGCATCGGCCAGGTCCTCATCCGGCAAGAGGCGCAGGGGCGCCGGGGCCTCGCTGTGGCTCTCGAGGAAGGCGGTGGCCGCGTCCTCGAGGGAGCGGCCGGCCTCGTAGCGCTCAGCTGCCTCCGGATCAGCCGGGTCGAGGAACCAATCGGCCGGAACGGTCCTGGGCCGCGCGCTCTGGGGCTCGGCGGCGGTCACTGCGCCCTTGCGTACGACGTTCCCCATGGTTCTGAACCCTTCGTCAGTGTGCTTTCACGTAACACCGAGCAGGCCGAATCCCGTTCCCCTCGGTTCCGGCCACCGTGCTGTGGTGGTCATCCACCCGGCGTCACACCAGTAATTACACTGGTGTAAGTCGGGGGCGTCAAATGTCTGTTCACGAATGTGGCACCAATTTCCCCCAAAAATCGAGATTCTGGAGGAATGCATGCCGACGATGTCCCGCGCCGACGGCGCCGGAGCAGCCCTGCTGCGCTGGGCCGCACAGCGCGCCGCCTCCACGAGCCCCGCGCTCGTGGACCTCTCGCTTGAGTCCGCGCGCGTGGAGTTGAGCGGCCGCGTGCTGGTGAATTGGTGGGCCAAGAACGCCGGGCTCTTGGATGCCGAATGGGGCATCGGTCCCGGCTCGCGGGTGGCCGTGCAGGCCCCCGCGCACTGGCGCGTCCTCCCGCTCGTGCTCGCCGCCCTCTCGCTCGGCGCCCAGGTGGGTCCGGCCGAACTCGAGGACGCCGACGTGCTCATCACGACCGACCCCAGCTCGCCCGAGGCGGAGCGCAGCGCCGAGGTGTTGGCCGTGACGACCGCCGCTTTGGCCGTGGACTTCGGCGCGCCGCTCCCGGCCGGGGCGATCGATCACGCCGCCGAAGTCCGTGCCCAGCCCGACCGGCTGTTGGCCCAGCCGGGCCAGGCCGACGCCGCCGGCTGGGAGCACGACGGCGCGCCGCTGGCTTTGGGCGATCTCCTCGCCGCAGGCGAGGACGGGGAGGGCGAGACGCTCGAGGTTCCAGCCGAGGCCGGCCTCCTCGCGGCGCTCACCGCCGTGTTGCGTTCGGGCGCCAACGGTTCAGTGGTGCTTGCCCCGGAGGGCGGGCTGAGCGAGAAGCTGCGGACCCAGGAGCGCGTGACGCGCACGGTGGCCTGAGCGGGCCGCGGCGGGGCCGGCTGGCGGCTAGGCCTCGCCGGTGCGGCGCGCGGCGTCGACCGCGAGCTCGGCCTCCGCCTCGTTGGTCAGCGGGGCGTTCGGGTCGAAGCCGGCCGCGCCCTGGAGGTCGCGGGCCACCTGCAGCGCCTCGGCCTCGACGACCGGGATGGCGCCGGTGGGTTCGCGCTTGAGCAGCTCGTGGTCGCCCTTGAAGGCCTCTTCCTCATCCATGACGTCGTTGAAGACCCAGAAGCGGTAGGCGAAGTAGCGGAAGATCGTGCCGAGCACGAGACCCACCACGGAACCGGCGATGAACAGCGCGGTCTTCGAGTTCAGGTCGAGCACGTACTTGGCGAAGGCGACACACCCGGCCGAGATCAGCAGGCCGATCGCGTTCATGACCATGAACAGGGCCACCTCGCGGCCCATGTTTGCCTGCTTGCGGTGGCGGAAGGTCCAGTAGCGGTTCGCCGCCCAGGAGAAGATCGAGGCCACGACGGTGGCCCAGCCCTTGGCCCAGACCTCGCCCGAGTGCATGGGGCCGTTCATGAGGTAGAGGTAGATCCCCGAGTCGATCACCCAGGCAACCGCTCCCACCACGCCAAACTTGGCGACCTCGCGCCAGAGCATGCGGATGAGGCCGACCAGGCGCTGATACAGCTTGTTCACTCGAGTCCTTCGTCGTTTCCCTCGTGGTGGGCCTTGCCGGGCGCTGAATCGGCCCGGGCCCGGCGCCGACAGCTCGCGGCGCAACGCCCCATCCTAGCGCCGTGCCCGCCTTCAAGGGGCGCGGGCGGGGTCTCCTGGCCCCGAAGACCCAGGCAACACCCAGGCGCTCACAGCCCCCTCGCCGCGTCGCGAGACCACGGTGGCGGCGCCGTTTCGCTAACCTGGTGGGGTGACTAGCCCCAAAATCGGCGTCATCGGCGGCGGACAGCTCGCCCGCATGATGGCCCCCGTTGCTCTCAACCTCGGCATCGATCTCTCCATCCTGTGTGAGTCCGCCGACGTTTCCTCAGCCCGCGCCGTGGCCACCGCCCCGATCGGTGACTACACGGATCGCGAGGCGGTCCTCGCCTTCGCGCGCTCCGTGGACGTCGTGACGTTCGATCACGAGCACGTCCCGCAGGAGCTGCTGCAGGAGATGGAGGCCGAGGGCATCGCCGTCCGCCCCGGCTCCCAGGCGCTGCGCCACGCGCAGGACAAGCTCGTCATGCGCAAGGCCGCCGAGCGCCTCGGCCTGCCGAACCCACGCTGGGCCGAGGCGGCCACTGTCGAGGACGTGCTGGCCTTCGGCGACGAGATCGGCTGGCCCATCGTGGCCAAGACGCCCCGCGGCGGCTACGACGGCAAGGGCGTGCGCATCGTTGAGCGCGGCGAGGCCGAGGGTGTCGCCGAGTGGATGCAGAACAGCACCGTGCTGCTCGAGGAAAAGGTCAACTTCTCCCGCGAGCTCTCGGTCCTCGTGGCCCGCCGCCCCTCCGGCGAGGTGCGTGCGTGGCCCATGGCCCACACCATCCAGGTGGACGGCGTGTGCGACGAAGTCATCGCCCCGGCTCAGGACCTCGCCCCCGAGGCGCAGGCAGCGGCCATCGAGACGGCCACGTCGCTCGCCTCCGAGCTCGGCGTCACGGGCGTGCTCGCCGTCGAGCTCTTCGAGGTGCCCGGCCGCGCGCCGGGCTTCATCATCAACGAGCTCGCCATGCGCCCGCACAACACGGGGCACTGGACGCAGGACGGCGCCGTCACGAGCCAGTTCGAACAGCACCTGCGTGCAGTCCTCGACTGGCCGCTCGGCGCGACCGATCCGCTCGCCGGTCCCACCATCATGAAGAACTACCTGGGCGGTGCAAACCAGGATCTGCACGGCGCGTTCCCCGCCGCCCTGGCCGCGGATCCCGAAGCCAAGGTGCACATGTACGGCAAGTCGGTGCGGCCCGGACGCAAGATCGGTCACGTGAATCTCGTGGGCGCCCCCGGTGCCGACGTCGAGGTCCTGCGCGAGCGCGCGGGCCGCGTGGCCGGCATCATTCGCGACGGCGCCTGAGCGCCCCTCGCGGTGAGGGGCAGGCTGCGCCCCTCACCGCCGCAGCACCCACCCACCTCAAGGCAAGGCATCGCAAGGCATGAGCTCTCAGAACACCACCCCCCGCGTCGGCATCGTGATGGGTTCCGACTCCGACTGGCCCGTCATGGAGGCGGCAGCCGACGCGCTCGATGAGTTCGGCATCTCCTACGAGGTGGGCGTGGTCTCCGCGCACCGCATGCCCCAGCAGATGATCGATTACGGCAAGAGCGCGCACGAGCGCGGCCTCGATGTCATCATTGCCGGCGCGGGCGGCGCCGCCCACCTGCCCGGCATGCTCGCCTCGGTCACGCCGCTTCCCGTCATCGGCGTCCCGGTGCCGCTGAAGTACCTGGACGGCATGGACTCGCTGCTCTCGATCGTGCAGATGCCCGCCGGCGTGCCCGTGGCCACCGTCTCGATCGGCGGCGCCCGCAACGCCGGCCTGCTGGCCGCACGCATCCTCTCCGCCGGCCGCGACGACGAGGCGGCCCGGCTCCGCGCGGCGCTCATCGCCTTCTCTGAGCAGCTGCGCGAGGTCGCGGAGGCCAAGGGCGCCGCGCTGGCCGAGCGACGAGGCGGCGCCAGCGCATGAGTCCTTCCCTGCTCACCCAGGACGATCCGCTCCGGCACCCAGAGGAGTCGAGCGCCCCGACCCGTACCAAGCGGGCCTGGACGCTGTGGTTGCTCACGCTGCTGGTACCGGGCGGCGCCCAGGTGGTGGCGGGGAACAAGCGCCTCGGGCGCGCCGCGCTGACGGTCACCGTGGCGTGCTGGGCGCTCATCGTGGCGGCCCTGATCCTGCTGCTCGTCAAGCGCAGCTGGCTCATCTCCCTCGTTGCCGATTCCACCTTCCAGCTGGTCGGCGGCATCGCCCTCGCCTTGCTGGCGATCGGGTGGCTCGCGCTCTTCCTGAACACGCTCTCGATCATCCGCCCGGGGCTCCTCGCCCCCGGCATGAAGGCGATCGTGCCCACGGCCGTCGTCGCCGCGGTGGCGCTGACCTCCGGGTCCCTCGGCTACGGCAGCTACGTGCTGCTCAAGGGCCGCGACGCGCTCTCCGGGATCTTCGCCTCCGGCCCACCCATCGAGGCCGTTGACGGTCGCTACAACATCCTCGTGATGGGCGGCGACGCCGGCAGCGATCGCATCGGCCTGCGCCCCGATTCCTCCGCCGTGTGGTCGATTGACGCGGCGAGCGGCCGCACGGCCGTCATCTCGATCCCGCGCAATCTGCAGAACGTGCCGTTCCCGGCGAGCTCGCCCATGCACAAGATCTACCCGAACGGCTTCAACTGCGGCGACGAGTGCATCTTCAACGCGATTTACCCGACGGTCGCGGAGAAGCACGCGGGTCTGTACCCGGGCAAGGATGCCGGCGCCGAGGCCACGAAGGAGGCGGCCAGCGCCGTCACGGGGCTCACGGTTCAGGCCTACGTGGTGGTGGACATGGGCGGCTTCAAGGACCTCATCGACGCCATGGGCGGGGTGACCATCACCTCGGGCGGCTGGGTGCCGTACAACACCAAGAAGCCATGGCCCGGCACCGACATCAAGACCCACTGGTTTGCGCCGGGTGAGCACCACTTCACCGGCAACCAGGCGCTGTGGTTCGCCCGTTCGCGCGATTTCACGACGGACTACCACCGCATCCGCCGCCAGCAGTGCCTCCAGCAGGCCATGATCAACCAGTTCACGCCCCAGACGCTCCTGACCAAATTCACGGACATCATGGAGACCGGCAAGCAGATTGTCCACACCGACCTGCCGCAGGGGCAGCTCGGCGACTTCCTGAACCTGGCCGACAAGGCCCGCAAGAACGCGTTCCTGCGCCTGACGCTCGGCGCGCCGGACTTCGGCACGGCGGCTGACAAGTTCTCGACGTACCCCGACTACGACCTCATCCACACGCGCGTGGACGCCCTCGTGGAAAAGGCAACGGACGCCGGCGCGACGGCCGCCAAGGAGGCCCAGGCCTCCAAGAAGGCGCAGGCTT
>JALAHE010000169.1 GCA_022712075.1 Galactobacter sp. | reverse complement strand
GTACAGGTGGGGACGGGTGCCGCGTTCGCGGTTAACCAGGCCCTTCTTTTCAAGACGGGCCAGGACCGTCAGGACGGTGGTGACGGCCAGGCCCTTGGAGTCCTCGGTGTTGGCCAGGAGGTCCCGTACCGCGTTGGCGGT
Source organism: Galactobacter sp. (assembly GCA_022712075.1). Taxonomy (GTDB): domain Bacteria; phylum Actinomycetota; class Actinomycetes; order Actinomycetales; family Micrococcaceae; genus Galactobacter. The sequence goes on along the minus strand of JALAHE010000169.1, from coordinate 25,364 downwards.
GAGGGCTTCCTGGTGGTCCCAGAGGAGATCCATTACCGAGCGCTCGAGCTCACCCAGTGCTGCCATGTTCTGCGAAGGTCCTTCCATGCGATCCGCGAGAGATACTTCCGCGCGGGGTCTTCCTGAGGAACAGTGTAGTTGTCAACTCGGCAAGTTTCTACGTGTCGTAGAACGCACACTTCTACAAGTTGTAGAAATGGGCTTCTTCTACGTACCGTAGAAGAGTCCTTGGACGGTCCGACACCCCATGCCGGAACGTCCGCACCCACACCCTCGCGTAACAAGGATCGAGACACGATCATGGACCCACTCGAGATCGGCCGGTGGCAGTTCGGCATCACGACCGTCTACCACTTCCTCATGGTGCCGCTGACGATCGGCCTCGGCCTCGTCGTGGCCACGCTGCAAACCGCCTGGAAGCGCACGGGCAAGGACGTCTACCTGCGCTCCACCAAGTTCTGGGGCAAGCTCTTCCTCATCAACTTCATCATGGGCGTGGCCACCGGCATCGTCCAGGAGTTCCAGTTCGGCATGGCCTGGAGCGAGTACTCCCGCTTTGTTGGCGACGTCTTCGGTGCCCCGCTCGCGATGGAGGCGCTCCTTGCCTTCTTTGTTGAATCGACCTTCCTCGGCCTGTGGATCTTCGGCTGGAAGCGCCTCCCCAAGGGCCTGCACCTGGCCACCATCTGGCTCGCCACGCTCGCCTCCGTGCTCTCGGCCTACTTCATCCTCGTTGCCAACTCGTGGATGCAGCACCCCGTCGGCGTCGAGATGATCGACGGCCGCCCCGTCATGACGGACGTCTGGGCCGTCCTGACCAACAACACCGCGGTCATCACCTTCATCCACACGCTCTTCGGCGCCCTCGCCGTGGCCGGCGGCTTCCTCTTCGGCATCGCCTGGTTCCACCTCTACCGCCGCCGCCGCGACGGCGTCGACACCGTCGGCGCCGACCGCAAGGTGATCGTGGGCGAGGACCCGGCCAAGGGCGCGGGCCGCGACAAGACCGACTACCTGGTCTGGTGGAAGTCCCTGCGCTTCGGCGGGTGGATCGCGCTCGTCGCCTTCCTCGGCGTCGCCTTCTCCGGCCACGCCCAGGCCCAGCTCATGATCCACCAGCAGCCCCTCAAGATGGCCTCGGCCGAGGCCGCCTGCCACGACGGCACGGCCTTCTCCGTCTTCTCCTTCGGCAACTTCGGCGGGGACAAGACGACCTGCGAGGACGTCAACACCATCTGGGAGATCCCCGGCCTGCTCTCCTTCCTGGCCCACGACAACTTCACGACCGACGTCGACGGCCTCAACACGCTGATCCCGCAGTACCAGGAGAAGTACGGCACCCACCTGCCGGACGACCCGATGTACGGCGACCGCGCCGGCCAGGAGATCGACTACCAGCCCGTCATGGGCGTGACCTACTGGGGCTTCCGCCTCATGATCACCTTCGGCGGACTCGGTGCCCTCGCGGCCCTCATCGGCCTCTGGGTGACGCGCCGCGGTACGGTCCCCAACTCGAAGTGGCTCTCGCGCCTCGCCGTCACCTCGATCCTCGCCCCCTTCGGCGCGAACATGGCCGGCTGGATCTTCACCGAGATGGGTCGCCAGCCCTTCGTCGTGGCACCCAACCCGGACTCAACCGGCGTCGACGGCGTGTGGATGTTCACCGCCGCCGCAGTGAGCCCCGGCGTGAGCGGCGGGGAGATGCTCTTCTCGCTCGTCGCGCTGACGGCCGTCTACGCAGTGCTCGCCGTGGTCGAGGTCCTCTACCTCGTCCGCTACGTGCGCGGCGGCGTCCCGGCTGCCATGCCGGAACTCGCGGCCGAGCACCGAGACGAGGACAAGACCCCCAAGGACGACGACCGCGACGTGCTCGCGTTCGCCTACTGACCCGCCCACGAGATCGATCTAAGGACCCTTAGTCATGGACTTCCTCCCCACCTTGTGGTTTGTCCTCATCGCCGTGTTGTGGACGGGCTACCTCTTCCTTGAAGGCTTCGACCTCGGCGTCGGCATGATGATGAAGCTCTTCGCCCGCGACGAGAAGGAGCGCCGCCAGCTCCTGAACACCATCGGCCCCGTCTGGGACGGCAACGAGGTGTGGCTGCTGACGGCCGGCGGCGCCACCTTCGCGGCCTTCCCGCTCTGGTACGCCTCGCTCTTCTCGGCGCTCTACATCCCGCTCGTGCTCGTCTTGATCGCGCTCATCTTCCGCGCCGTCGCCATCGAGTACCGCGGCAAGGCCCGCACCGATCGCACGCGCAACGCATGGGACTGGGCGCTGGCCCTCGGCAGCTTCTTCGCCGCCTTTGGCGTGGGCGCCATGCTTGCGCTCTCCACGACCGGCCTGCCGCTGAACGCCAACGGCGACCGCGTGGGCGGGGCCTTTGCCTGGTTCAACGGCTACGCCGTGCTCGGCGGCCTCGGCGTCGTGCTCTTCGCTCTGGCGCAGGCCCTGGCCTTCACGGGCCTGAAGACGGACGGCCCCGTGCGCTCGCGCGCCAACGTGTGGCTGCGTCGCGGCCTTCCGTGGGCGGTCCTGCCGCTCGCGGCGTGGGCCATCGTGGTCGTGGCCAAGGGCACGACGGCGTGGCCGTGGGTCACGCTGGGCGTGGCCGTCGTGGCGGTGCTCGCCGCCTGGGCGGCGGCCAGGGCGGCCCGAGAGGGCTGGGCCTTCCTCTGGCTCGGGCTCTTCCTGCTGGCCGGTGTCGCCTCGATCTTTGGCGCCGCGTACCCGGTGGTCCTGCCGAGCACGCTCGACCCGGCGTTCTCGCTCACGGTCGAGAACGCCTCGTCCTCCGACTACACCCTGGGCGTCATGTCGATCGTTGCGGCCTTCGGCGTCCCGCTCGTGCTGGCCTACCAGGGCTGGACGTACTGGGTGTTCAAGAAGCGGATCAGCCCCGCCTCGATCCCCGCCGAGCACGCCGTCACGCCGGTGGTGTGAGCATGCGCCCGGAGATCCCCGAAGGAACCACCACCCGCGGCTGGCTGCTGGCGCTCGGCGCCCTCGCTGCCACCAAGGCCGCCGGACTCATCGCCCTCATGTCCGCCCTCGCGGCGGCGCTTACGCAGGCCGCCTCCGGCCACGGCGTGGACGTGGCGGCGTTGCTGTGGTGGGGGATCCCGGGCGCCCTGGCCAGGGCCGGCGCCCACTGGGGCACCCGCGTCGTGGCCCAGCGCGCCGCCCTCGGCATCAAGGAGGAGCTGCGTGCGCAGCTCGTGGCCAAGCGCCTCGCCTCGGGGCAGGCCCGTGGCGCCGCCGAGGCCTCCGTGCTGGCCAGCCGCGGCCTGGACGGGCTCGACCCGTACTTCCGCGACTACCTTCCGGCGCTCGTGGCGAGCGCCATCATCCCCCTCGCAGTGGGCGCGCGGATCCTCCTCGCCGACTGGGTCTCCGCCCTCATCTTGGTGCTGACCATCCCGCTCGTGCCGATCTTCATGATCCTCATCGGGCTGCACACGGCCGAGAGAGTGCAGGAGGCCCAGAACGGCCTCGACCGGCTCAGCCACCACCTCTCCGAGCTCGCCCGCGGCCTGCCCGTGTTGGTGGGCCTGCGCCGGGCCGAGCAGCAGCGCAAGGCACTGTTCGAGGTCTCCGAGCGCCACCGCGAGTCGACGATGGCTACGCTGCGCACGGCCTTCCTCTCCTCCTTCGCCCTCGAACTCATCGCGACCCTGTCCGTGGCCGTGGTCGCCGTCTTCATCGGCGTGCGCCTCGTGGGCGGATCGATGGGCCTCGAGGCAGGGCTCGTCGCCCTCATGCTCGCGCCCGATTGCTTCCTGCCCCTGCGCGAGCTCGGTTCGGCCCACCACGCCTCGGAGGACGGCGTCGCCGCCCTGCGCCGCGTGCGCGCCGAGCTGCAGGCCGCCGACCGCGAGGAGCTCGCCGCGGCTGGCGCTTCCGCCGTGAGCGACGGCCTCGAGGTCAGGGAGCTCGTGGTGAGCCGCGGCGACGGTCGCGAGGGCGTCGGGCCCGTCAGCTTCGACGCACCGGCCGGGGCCATCACGGCCCTGACCGGACCCAGCGGCAGCGGCAAGTCGAGTGTGCTCGAAACGTTGGCCGGCCTCCTGCGCCCCGCGCCCGCCGACGAGCCCGACGCGAGGGATACGGTCACCGGTGCGCTGCGCGGCCTCGACCCCGCGCGCCGCGCGTACATCGCCCAGGCACCGCAGTTCGCGCAGGGTACGGCCCGCGAGGAGCTCGCGGTCGTCGGCGGCGCTGACCCCTTCGCCGAACTCGCCGAGCTGCTCCCGGAGCGCCTGTGGGACGCGCAGCTGCAGCGCCTGAGCCCCGGCGAACGCCGCCGCGTCGCCGTGGCCCGCGGCCTGGCCCGAGCCCGCGTCCTGCTGGCCGCTGACGGCGCGAGCGTCGTGCTGCTCGCCGACGAGCCGACGGCGCACCTTGACCCCCGGTCGGCTCAGCGCGTGCGGGCGCTGATCGGCCGGATCGCGGCGCAGGGCGCGTGCGTGGTGCTTGCCACGCACGAGCCGGCGCTGGCCTCCCAGGCGGACGTGCGGGTCCGCTTCGGTTCCCAGGCGGGCGTGCGACCCGCCGTCGAGCCGCTGGGGGAGGCCCCCCTTCTCCCGTCCCTGGGGACGGGTTCGGACCCCGCCGCGCAGCATGAGGGTGCGCGCGCGACGGGGTCCGGCTCCTCGGAGCCGCCGGCCGCCGGGGACGATCGCCCAGCGCCGCGCCGCGGACTGCCGCGCGGCGCGTGGGGCCTGCTCCCGTTGCGCTCGTGGCGTCTCTGGCTTGCCGTGCTGCTCGGGGCGCTCTCGGTGCTTGCCGCCGCCGCGCTCTCGGCGCTCTCCGGCTGGCTCATCGTGCGGGCCTCGACGCAGCCCCACATCATGTACCTGCTCACGGCGATCGTCGGCGTGCGCGCGTTTGGCCTGGCCCGCGCAGTGCTGCGCTACCGCGAACGCCTCGCCACGCACGACGTCATCCTTCGCTACACGAGCCGCCTTCGTGTGAGGCTCTGGGACGCCCTGGGCTCCGACGCCCGCGGCTGGAGCAAGCTGACCCGCCCCGGCGGCGCGCTCGGCACGCTCGTGGCCCAGGTGGACGAGCTGCGCGACGCGCTGCCCCGCGTGCTGGTCCCCGTGCCCGCCGCGATCCTCGCGGGGCTCGGCTCGATCCTTGCCGTGGCCCTCCTGGCTCCGGCCGCGCTGCCGGTCACGCTGGCCGTGGTGCTCCTCGGGCTCCTGGCCCTCCCGCTGCTCGTGATGGCCCTCGAGCGCTCGGCGGCGGCCCACGCGGCCGACCACCGCGCCGCCCAGGCCGAGCGCACGGGCCGCATCATGGCAGCGGCCCCCGACGCGAGCGCCAACGGCCTCGCCTCCGCCGAGTTGGTGCGCTTTGCGGCCGACGACGCGGCGGGCTCCACCCAGCTGCGCCGTGACGCCTTCGGCGCCGGCGCCGGGCGCGCGGCGGCCTCCCTGTTGGCCGGCCTGGGCGCCATCGCCGCCGTCCTCACGGCGGCCGGTGGCACGGCCCCCGAGTTGCTCGCGCTCAGCGTCCTCCTGCTGCTGGCCCTGGACGAGCCGCTTGGCCAGCTGGCCGACGCCCTGCGCAATGCCCCGGTCGTGACGGGGATGCTCGGTCGGCTCGCCCCGTGGCTGCTCGGTGCGGCCCGTGCCCAGGAATCCACGCCCGTGGCCCAGCGCCCCGCCGTGGACGGGCTACGCGTTGAAGCGCTCGAGGCCTCCTACTCCGAGGCGGCCCCCGCGGTGTTCAGCGGCGTGAGCGGTGAGGCCACCGCGGGCCGGGCCTGGGCCATCACCGGCCCGAGCGGCAGCGGCAAGTCGACGCTCATCGCCACGGTGCTCGGCTTCCTTCCTCCGCGCTCCGGTGCCGTGGCGGCGCGCACGCCCCAGGGCTGGCGGGACATCGTGCTCCCGGCCGGGAGCGCCGAGTCGGTCGACGCGAAGGCTCGCGACGCCGTGGCCTGGTGCCCGCAGGAGGGCTACGTGTTCGACAGCACGCTGCGCGGCAACCTCGCCCTGGCCCGCGATAGGGACGACGCTCCCGACGACGCCGCGATGGTGACGGCGCTCGGGCGTGTGGGGCTCGGACCCTGGTTCGAGCGGTTGCCCGAGGGGCTCGAGACCCGCACCGAGGCCGGGGGAGAGGCCCTTTCGGGCGGCCAGCGCCAGCGCCTGGCCGTGGCCCGCACGCTCCTGAGCGGCGCCGGCGGGGTGGGGCTCGACGAGCCGACGGCCCACCTGGGCGCAGACGAATCCGGCGAGCTCGTTGCCGACGTGCTGGGCGGGGCGGGGGACACCGCTCTGGTCCTCGTGACCCACGACGAGGCGCTCGCCTCGCTCGCGAGCGCGCACACGACCCTGAGCGCCGACGGCTCGCCCGCCACGACCCGGCAGGCGCAGCTGGGCTGAGTAGGCAACAGGCGGGGCCGCCCCGGATCAACCGGGGCGGCCCCGCCTGCGTGACTCAGCGAAGGACGAGGTAGATCAGCCCGCCGAGCAGGTAGGCCAGGCCGAGGAAGAGGCCGAGGCCGCAAAACAGCGGCCGGCCCTTCGCGAAGAGCCCGAGCACGGCGCCCACGGCGGCAGGGACGGCGCAGAGCAGCGCGACGGGGGCCGCCACCTGCAGGCCGAGCTCGCGCGTGGAGAGCGTTCCCACGACGCCAAGCACGGTCAGCGGCACCACCCAGGCGGCGAGGGACCAGACGAACGGGGCGGCCGCCGCGAGCGCGAGGGGCTCCCGCCCGCCCGGGCGGGCGCCCGGCGTCGTGCCTGGGTCCCCTCCCCGTCGCCGACTCACGCCCTCACCGCTCACTCCTCGAAGAGCGAGTCCTGGACCCGCGTGTGGGTGCCCGGATCCACGCTCACGGCGCCGCCGTCGGCGAAGGGATCGCTGTCCTCGCCGGGCGCGGCCGCGGCCGCGGCACGCGGCGCAGTGGCGCCCGCCGCGTAGGAGGCGTGCTGTGGCAGGTCACCGGAGGGCACCGGCTGGGCCGCGGTGCCCGACGACGCGGGCGCGGCCGCCTGGGTGCCCGACTCCGCCGCGGCCCGGAGCGCGAAGGCCGGGCCGATCACGTCGAGCGACTGGGTCAGCGGCACGCCGGAGCCGTCGCGGCGCCCGAACTCGGTGGGCAGGGCGCGGGCCACACCGCCCGAGGTCGACGCGCGGGCCGGGCCGTGGCCCGCGTAAGCGAGGCGGAGGTGGTCCTCGCCCTTCAGGAAGCGGTGCGCGCGCACGCCTCCCGTTCCGCGCCCCTTGCCGGGGTATTCGGAGAGCGGGGTGACCTTGACCGAGCCGCCTTCGGCACCCGGGAGGGACTCCTGGCCGTCGGAGATGGTGATGACGACGGCGGCGGGATCGCGCGGGTCGATCACCGAGAAGGCGATGGCCTCGTCGCCGGCGGCGAGGCGGACGCCGGCCATGCCGCCCGCCGTGCGGCCCTGCGGGCGCACCGCGGAGGCCGGGAAGTGCAGGAGCTGGGCCTGGCGCGTGATGAAGACGAGCTCTCGCTCGTCCGGGGCGGGCGCCGCGGCCAGGACCGTGTCCTTGGGCTTGAGCGCGATGGCCTCCCACTCATCCGTCGTGACCGGGTAGTCGGGGCTCAGGCGCTTGACCACGCCCTGGGCGGTGCCGAGCGCCACGACGGCGTCCAGCGGGACGGCGGCGACGACGGACTCGCCGCGGCCGAGCTGCACGAACTCGTTCACCTTGACGGCGTCGGCGAGCGGCACGCCGGAGGGGCCGGCCGGCACCACAGGGATCTCCACGACGGAGGTGCGCAGCATGCGCCCGGCGCTCGTGATCAGGCCGATGTGCGCGCGGGCGCTCGTGTGCACCACAGAGGCCAGGGCGTCGTGGCGGCCGCGGCGCTCGCCGAGGATCTCGGAGGTGTCGCTCGTACGAACCAGGCGGCCCGTGGCCGTCAGGGCGACGAGGCACGGGGCGTCCTTGACCTCCATGGCCAGGGGCGCCTTCTTCGAGGCGCTCTCCGCTTCCGGCATCACGGTGCCCTTGAGCGGCGTGCCCTTGTCCTTGCTGAGGAGCACGGTGCGGCGATCCGTCCCGTGCTGCTCGGCCACGGCGGCGAGCTCGTCGGAGACGAGGGCGCGCAGCTTCGCGTCCGATCCCAGGATCTGCTCGAGCTCGGCGATGGCGGAGAGCAGCTCGTCTCGCTCGGCCTCCAGCTCGATCTGGGAGAAACGCGTGAGCTGGCGCAGGCGCAGCTCGAGGATGTGATCGGCCTGGGGGACCGAGAGGTCGAAGACCGTGCGCAGGCGAGTGCGCGCCGTGGCCGTGTCGTCCGAGGAGCGCACGATCTGGATCACTTCGTCGATGTCCATGATCGCGACGAGCAGGCCCTCGACGAGGTGCAGGCGGTCCTGCTTCTTGGCCAGGCGGAAGGCCGTGCGGCGGCGCACCACGCTCAGGCGGTGATCCACATAGACCTTGAGCAGCTCGAGCAGGCCGAGCGTGCGCGGCTGGCCGTCCACGAGGGCCACGTTGTTGATGCCGAAGGAGTCCTCCATCGGCGTGTGCTTGTAGAGCGCCTGCAGCACGGCGTTGGGGTTGAAACCGTTCTTGAGCTCGATGACGAGGCGCAGGCCGTGGTTGCGGTCGGTCAGGTCCACGACGTCGGAGATGCCCGTGAGCTTCTTCGCGTCAGCTGCGTCCTTGATCTTCTCGATGACCTTTTCGGGGCCCACCGTGTACGGCAGCTCCGTGACGACGAGCGCCTGCTTGCGCGCCGAGAGCGCCTCGAGCTCCACCTTGGCGCGCGTGCGGAAGATGCCGCGGCCGGTGCGGTACGCGTCGTGGATGCCCTCCAGACCCGTGATGATGCCGCCGCTTGGCAGATCCGGGCCGGGGATGAAGCCCATGATGTCCTCGAGGCTCGCCTCGGGGTTGGCCAGGAGGTGGCGGGCGGCCGCAATGACCTCACGCAGATTGTGCGGGGCCATATTCGTGGCCATGCCCACGGCGATGCCCGTGGTGCCGTTGACCAGCAGGTTGGGGAACGCGGCGGGGAGGACCTCTGGCTGCGTGAGCTGGTTGTCGTAGTTCGGGACGAAGTCGACGACGTCCTCGTCGAGGTCGTTCGTCAGATCCATCGCCGAGGCGGCCATGCGGGCCTCGGTGTAACGCGGCGCGGCCGGGCCGTCGTCGAGCGAACCGAAGTTGCCGTGACCGTCGATGAGGGGCAGGCGCAGCGACCAGGGCTGGGCCATGCGCACCATGGCGTCGTAGATCGCGACGTCGCCGTGGGGGTGCAGCTTGCCCATCACCTCGCCCGTGACGCGGGCCGACTTCACGTGCCCCTTGGCCGGGGTGAGGCCCATGCTGCGCATCGTGTACAGGATGCGACGCTGCACGGGCTTGAGCCCGTCGCGGGCGTCCGGGAGGGCGCGCGAGTAGATGACGGAGTAGGCATACTCCAGGAAGGAGGTCTCCATCTCGGAGGAGACGTCGATGTCGACGATGTTCTCCTCGAAAGCCTCTTCGGGCTCGGGCGCGGTGCGGCGGGCCATGGGGTGCGCAGCCTCTTCCTACGAACGGATTCTCGCCGCACGCGCACGTGGGCGCCGCGGGACATTACTCTTCAGGATATGGCTTCGTCCCGACGCTTTGGCGCATATCCGACCCGCTGGGAAGCCGATGTGGTGCTCAGGGATGGGTCGACGGCCCACGTGCGGCCCATTCGGCCCAGCGATGTCCCCGCCCTGGAGCGCCTGCACGCGGCCCAATCCGAGCGTTCCATCTACCTTCGCTACTTCACGTACAAGTCATCGCTGACCCCCGCGGAGCTCAAGCGCTTCACCGAGGTTGATCACGTGGATCGCGTCGCCCTGGTCGTGGAACGCGGCACCGAGATCATCGCGATCGGGCGCTTCGACCGCCTGCCGAATCCCACCGAGGCCGAGGTGGCCTTCAACGTTCGGGACGCGGAACAGGGCAAGGGGCTCGGCTCCATCCTGCTCGAGCACCTGACGGCGGCCGGCCGCGAGCTCGGCATCGAGCGCTTCACGGCCGAGGTGCTGCCCGAGAACCGCCAGATGCTCACCGTCTTCTCCGAGGCGGGCTACGACGTGAGCCGCAGCTTCGAGGACGGCGTCGTCATGGTGTCCTTCGACATCGACCCCACCGAGCGATCCATCGCCGTGATGGAGGCCCGGGAGCACCGCGCCGAGGCCCGCAGCCTCGCGGAGCTGCTGCGCCCGCGCTCCGTCGCCGTCATCGGCGCCTCCAGGACGTGGGGCAAGCTGGGGCACGCCCTACTTGAAAACGTGCGCGAGGGAGGCTTCACGGGCCCGGTGTACGCCGTGAACCCGCAGGTCCTCGAGCTCGGCGGCGGCCCGGCCTACGCCAAGGTGAGCGAGATCCCGAACCCCGTCGACCTCGCGATCGTGGCCGTGCCCAAGGACGAGGTGCTCGGCGTGGCCGCCGATTGCGCCAAGCACGGGGTCAAGGGGCTTGTCGTCATCACCGCCGGCTTCCGCGCCGAGGCCGATCTGGCCGGCCAGCGCGAACTCGTCCGCCTCGCCCGCGCCAACGGCATGCGCGTCATCGGCCCCGCCTCGCTCGGCCTGTTCAACACCGACCCGGCCGTCCGGCTGAATGCCTCACCCTCGGAACGGCCGCCCCAGGCCGGCAACGTGGGACTCTTCAGCCAGTCGGCGGCGCTCGGCACCATGCTCTACGCCGTGGCCAAGCGGCGCGGTCTCGGCCTCTCGGCCGGGCTCAACGCGGGCAACCGCGCGGATGTCTCCGGCAACGACGTCATGCAGTTCTTCGAGGACGACGAGCACACCCAGGTGGTGGCGCTCTACCTCGAGAGCTTCGGCAACCCGCGCAAGTTCTCGCGCATCGCGCGCCGCCTGGCGCGCAGCAAGCCGGTCATCGTGGCGAAGTCCGACGTCATGGGGCTGCGCGTTCCGCCGGGGCACCAGGCCCGCACCACGCAGGCCCCGCAAGGCGCCGTCGACGCGCTCCTGAGCCAATCCGGCGTCATCCGGGTTGGAACGCAGGAGGAGCTCATGGACGTGGCCCAGCTACTGGCCACCCAGCCCCTGCCCGCCGGCCCGCGGCTGGCCGTGCTGAGTAACTCGGCGGCCCTCGGCGCCGTCGCCGCCGATCACGCGGCGGGCCTCGAGCTGGTCGTGAGCGCCCAGGAGAGCGAGATCGACCTCGGCTCGGGGCAGTCGGTGGCGGTCAGGGCCGTGCGCACCGCTTGCTCCGCGGTGCTGGGCCGGCCGGACGTCGACGCGCTGCTCGTGGCCCTGCTCCCTGCCGTGGGTGTGGACCCCACGGCGCTCGCCGAGGCCATCGCCGAGGCGGGCAGGGAGGCCGGCAAACCGGTCATCGCCTGCTTCGCCGGAGCCCTGGGGGACGAGGCGCCCGTGGCCGGCGTCGCCGGCGACCTGCCCTGCTACCCGAACCTGGCCGTTGGCCTGAAGGCCCTCGCCCGCGCGCGGACCTACGCGGCGTGGCGCGAGCGCGATCCGGGCGAGGTCCAGGAGCCGGAAGGCATCGATCGGGAGCGCGCGAGAGAACTCGTGGAGGGCTGGGCGCAAACCCTCCAGGGGGACGGGCTGCGCAGCCTCGACCAGGAGCAGTGCGCCCAGCTGCTCGCGTGCTACGGCATCCGCGTCCAACGGGCCATCGCCTTCTCCAGCGAGGAGGAGGCCGTCGCGGCCGCCGCGGAGGTCGGCTACCCCGTGGTGCTCAAGGCCAGGGACACGGCCCTGCGCCACCGCCTCGACCTGGGCGGCGTGCGCCTCAACATCGTCGACGAGGCCTCTTTGCGCTCGGACGTGCGCTCGATGCGCCAGATGCTGCGCCCCTACGGGGATGTCCAGCTCGAGGTGCAGGCCATGGCCCCCACGGGGCAGGGCGTGGTGGTGCGTTGCCTCGAGGACCCTCTCATGGGCCCGCTCGTCTCCTACGGCCTGGCCGGAGACGCCGTGAATCTCTTGGGGGATTGGGCCCACGCCGCGCCGCCGCTGACGCCCGGGGTGCTGCACGACCTCGTGAGGGCGCCGCGCACGGCGAAGAAGCTCCTGGGCTACCAAGGCCTTCCGGCGCTGGACACGGGGGCGCTCGAGGAACTCCTGCACCGGGTGGGAACGCTCAAGGACGACCTCCCGCAGGTCGCGCTCTTGGAATTCAACCCCGTGCTCGTGGCTCCGCGCGGCGCGCACGTCCTGCACGCCCAGATCAGCGTGGGAAACCCCGCCGAACGCACCGACAGCGCGCGCCGGGCCATGTCGATCCCGCAGCGCTGACGCCCGTCTCAGCTCCGCCCCGGGGCGCCGCGGCGCACCGCGGCACCCTCCGGCCCCCGTGCCTTGCGGCTCCGGTCGCGGTGCGGGCGGGGCCGCTAGGATGGGGTCCATGTCCACGCGTCCCCTTGGCCCCGATCCGGAGCTGGCCGACCAGCTGACCCGTGCCGGCTTCTACCCGCACCTCATCGCAGATCTGCTCGACGATGAGCTCGACGGCGCGCCGGTGCAACGCCACCTGCTGCACCTCGAGACGCACGTGGAACGCGCCGAGGTGCACCGCCACGCGATCATCCTCGTGCTCACGCGCGAGTCGCTCGTGATCGTGCACGTGGACGACCACCAGCCCGAGGACCACAGCGAGCCGGTCGCCAACGTCTCGGTCGAAACCGTTGCCCTGCCGCGCCTTGACTCCGTGGTGGTCTCGGCCGTCTACCCGCGCCCCCACGAGCACCGCCCCGGCCAGGGCCCGCGCGAGCTCACGGTGGGCATCGCCTGGTCGGGCGGCTCCCGCCTGGACCTCGGCCCCGCCGGCTGCGCGGATCCGCAGTGCGACGCAGACCACGGCTACCAGGGGCAGATGGTCCGCGAGGACCTCGTCCTGCGCGTTTCGGCGGATGCCGACGGCACGGATCACCTGAACGACGCCCGTTCCTTTGCCCGCGAGCTGCGCCGCGCCACGCGCGACGCCGCGTGGGCCTCCGCCCAGGGCGAGCGCCCCGATCACTCGGGTCCCGCCGCCCCGCGCGGCGTCGCCCGCCTGGTGAGGGGCAATCATCGCTGAGCAGGCGGCCGCCCCGCAGGCCCCGGCCTACGGCGGCGGCGCGCTCAGCGACGTCCTGCCCTCCGTGGCGGCCGCGCTGGGGGAGGAGGGCTTCGAGCACACCCTGCGGCTGCCCGCGGCGAACCGCGCCGTGGTGGTGCTCGTGGACGGGCTCGGCGCCCGCCTCCTGAAGCGCTTCGCCTCCTACGCGCCCACGCTGCGCGCCGCCCAGCAGGCCGCCGGCTCGACGCAGCTCGACACGGTCTTCCCCACGACCACGGCCGCGGCGCTCACCTCGCTCGCCACCGGGCTCACCCCGGGCGAGCACGGGATCGTCGGGTACGACTCCTTCGACCCGGCCCAGCGCCGCGTCGTCAACCAGCTCGGCGGCTGGCCGAGCGATCTCGACCCCGAGTCCTGGCAGCCCCTGCCGACGGTGCTCGAGCGGCTGGCCCCGCGCCGCGGAGTCTTCACCGTCTCCCGCCCCAAGTTCCGCTCGAGCGCCCTGACGCGAGCCGGCCTGCGCGGCGGCGGCTTCGTCGAGGCCACGAGCCCGGGGGCCCGCATCCGCGCCACCCTTGACACGCTGCGCGCCAACAAGGACGCCCTCGTGTACCTGTACTGGGACGATCTCGACAAGGCCGGGCACGCGCACGGCGTCGATTCGGAGGCGTGGTTGCATGCCCTGGAGGAGCTGGACTCCTCGATGCGCCGCCTCGTGGCCGGCGTCTCTCCCAACACGCTCGTGCTGCTCACGGCCGACCACGGCATGGTCGACGTGCCGCCCTCGGGTCGCCTCGACTACGCGCAGTTCCCGGAGCTGCTCGGCGGCGTGGAGTTCACCTCCGGCGAGCCGCGCGGCGTGCAGCTGCACATTGCACAGGACGCCGACGACGCCACACGCGAGGCGACCGCCGCCGCCTGGCGCGAGCGTTTCGGCGAGCGGGTGTGGGTGCTCACCCGCGCCGAGGCCATCGAGGCCGGGCTCTTTGGCCCCTCCGTGCGCGAGGGGGTGGCCGGACGCATCGGCGATCTGCTGATCCTGACGCGCGACGAGCTGGCTCTGTACGACACGCGCCGCGCGAGCCCCAACGCCATGGCCATGGTGGGTCAGCACGGCTCGCTCACGCCGGCCGAGCGCAAGATCCCGCTCCTGCGCCTGGCCGGCTGAGCCGGCACGGCAGGCTCACGTCCCCGCCGTCGCCGCGGGGCTCCCGCCCGCCAACGAACCAGCAACGCACGAGGGCCGGTCACCTCCAGCGGTGACCGGCCCTCGTGCCGTGCTCAGTTCTCGTCGTCGTCCTCGTCATCCCCGCCCTTGGCGGAGCGGCCGAACACGATCTCGTCCCAGCTGGGAACCTGCGAGCGGCGCTTCTTGTGCGGGCGCGGAGAGTCGTCGTCCTCCTCGGCGTCCAGGCCGCGCGTCGCCGGCACCGGATCCGGCACGCGGCGCAGCGGCGGCCAGGCGAGCTCGGAGCCCTCGGGCTCCACGAGGCCGTCGGTGCGGCCGGGGCCGGGCAGGACGTTGTCGGGGACGGGATCCTCGAGCGGTTCGGGAACGGTCCAGGGGCGCGGAACGGCGCCTGGGCGCTCGCCCTGCTCGTCGCGATCGGCGTGCGAGCGGGCGATGAGGTGGGCCAGCGCGTCGTCGCCGTCCGCGTCCTCGCCCACGCGCGTGCCGCGGCGGCGCGAGAGGACGTCGAGCAGCGCCTCGTCCTCGGCGCGGGAGAGTACAGCCTCCGGGTCCTCGGGCTCCTGCTCGAGCGCCACGGGACCGGAGGGGCCAACGGGCACGAGGCGGCGCTGGCCGGGCAGCACATCCCACGGCTCCCACTCGGAGAGCACCTGCCCCCAGCGGTTGGCGTTTTCGAGGTGCTTGCGCGCGGGGTGGAACGTCCACACGGCCGGCGGCTCCTCGCCCACGGCGGCGGATCCCTCGGGCAGAACGAAGCTCGCGACGACGCTCCACGTCCCGGCGTCGACCTTCCACGCGTCCCAGACGAGCGTCTCGGGATCGGCGCCGAAGGCGCGCAGGCGGGTGCGCACCATCTGGGCGAGGGTGGCCGGCTCGTCGCCGAAGGCGGCGCGGTAGCCCTCGTTGCCAAGGGGAGCTGACACCTCGACGTCGCCGGCCTGGCGGGCGATGTAGTCGCGCTCGGCGAGCACGGGGCCCTCGTAGCGCAGGATGTTTGCAAGCGGAGTGGAGGAGGTCGCCGCGACCTCCTGGGCCGTGGCACCGGCGCGGATGCGCGCCTGGATCTCGCGCGGCGAGAGCGGCTTGAGCTCGACGGCGGGGGCCGGCTCGGCCTCCTGGGTGGCCTCCGGCGCGGGGCCGGGCTGGGCGGTGGCCGTCGGGGAAGCCGCCCCGGCGCTCGGCGACGACGCGGCGGGAGCCGCGGGAGCGTCGTCGTGCTCTGTGGAGGTCTGGGCGGGGCGCTGGGCGGCCGGCTCCGCGGCCGGGGCCGCGCTCGGCGTGCCTCCCGTTGCCGCATCGAGGATCTCCTCGATCGAGAGCAGGAACTGCTCACCGCTCGGCGCGCGAAGCACCAGCTCCTCACCGGTCTCGTGCACACGCACCAACTCGAGGTGTTTCATGCCTGATCCTCCCGTGACCGCTCGCGGACGCTCCTCGTACCCTTCAGCCTCCCATTCCCGGCGGCCGTGCGCCCGCATTTGCGCGGTGTGGCGCGCACGTTACCGCGAGGCGGGCGGCTCAGGGCGCAGGATACGTCCTCTCGCGTTCCCCTCAGCGCGAACAGGGTTTGTGATTGCGGCTCCGGTGGTGTTAGGTATGTGCGACGCACCGGACGCCCGCCTCCCCCGTGGGCCTCACAAACGGGCGTGATGCAACGAACGTTCCGCAGGATTAGAGGGAAAAGTGGCCACCGATTACGACGCGCCCCGCAAGAATGAAGACGAAGTCCGCGAGGACTCGCTCGAGGAACTGAAGGGACGCCGCAACGACTCCCAGTCCGCCGTGGTGGACGAGGACGAGGCGGAGGCGGCCGACAGTTACGAGCTGCCCGGCGCCGACCTCTCCAACGAGGAGCTCCAGGTGATGGTGCTCCCGGCGCAGTCCGACGAGTTCACGTGCGCCTCGTGCTTCCTGGTTCGCCACCGCTCGCAGGTGGCCGTGGAGCGCGGTGGCCTGCTGTACTGCAAGGACTGCGAGGGCTGATTCAGCTCCCCACAGCCAGGAACGGGGCGCCCACCGGAATCTTCCGGTGGGCGCCCCGTTGTGTGTGGTGCGGGCGGCCTGCGCTCAGAGCGAGGGCACGTCCTGCGTCGACATCGCCCCGCCCAAAGCGGCGGAGACGCGCTCCGGGTGCTTGGTGGAGAAGATCCAGTAGGGCGTGGAGTCGTTGGGGTCCTCGATGATGACCTTGACGACGGGATCGATCCAGCCCCGGAAGCTCATGAAGGCCAGCCCGTTGAGCCCGCGGCCGCGCTCGTAGCGGGCACCGTCACCGGCGAAGCCCGTGGCCTCGCCGAGGAAACGGCGCTCGATGCGGGCGCGCCCGACCTGCAGCGTGTCCTGCGTGATGATGATGCTGGGCGCGGAGGCGACAAACAGCACCGTGACGATGATGGCCGCCACCACGGAGATGACGGTGCACAGGAGCGCATTGGTGGGGGAGAGCGCCAGGCCCACCGCCACGCACAGGGCGTAGGAGACGAGCCACAGCCACCAAGGGGCACGCAGTTTTTCGATGTACGGCGCGGGGGTCGCCGGGGCCGCGCCCTGGTCGCCGGAAGGAGAAGACATGCCTTCCATGGTAGCCGCGAGCCGATAGAGTGGGGCGCGGCCGCCGCCCGCGCGCGGGCGGTACGGCACATCAGCGATCCCGCATGAGGGATGTCGGCGCCAGACCCGCCGCTCGGAGACCGAGGAACACGAGGAAGCATGAACAGCCCATCCACGCTCGAGGTGCGCGTGCGCCGCCTCGATCCGGAGCTGCCCGTCCCCGCCTACGCCCTGCCGGGCGACGCCGGGGCCGATCTCTACGCCCGCGAGGACGTGACCCTCGCCCCGGGCGAGCGCCGCTTGGTTCCCACCGGCCTGGCCGTGGCGATTCCCGACGGCTACGTCGGCCTCGTGCACCCGCGTTCCGGCCTCGCCGCGAAGCACGGCATCAGCATCGTGAACGCCCCTGGCACCGTCGACGCCGGCTACCGCGGCGAGCTGCTGATCAACCTGATCAACCTGGATCGCACCGCCGAGGTGACGCTCAAGCGCGGCGACCGCATCGCCCAGCTGCTGATCCAGAAGGTCGAGCGCGCCCTCTTTATCGAGGTCGACGACCTCGGCGAGAGCGAGCGCGGCGACCGCGGCTTCGGCTCCACGGGGGGCTTCTCCTCGGCGCCGGCCGCCACGACTCACACCGCCACCGCGGTCAAGGAAGGATGAGGATGTTCGGGCGCAAGAAGAAGAACGCAGAGGCCGTCGAGGAGCTCGAGGTCGTCGAGACCGCCGCCCCGGAGGCCGAGGACACGGACGAGGCCCCCGCGGAGGCCGCCGCCACCGCCGGCCACGCCAAGCCAGCCAAGACCGACCGCAGCCGCGGCCCGCTGGATGCCTCCGAGGCGAGCGATGACGTGGAGGGCATGATCGATCTCGGGTCGCTGCGCCTGCCGATCGTGCAGGGCATGAACCTGAACCTCGAGGTCGAGCAGAACTCCCAACAGGTCGTCTCGGTGGCCGTGGAGCTCGAGGGCTCCCGCGTCCAGCTGCAGGCGTTTGCCGCCCCCAAGTCGGAGGGCCTGTGGGAGGGCATCTCCTCCCAGATCGACCAGTCCGTGACGGCCCAGGGCGGCCGCACGGATCGCCGCGACGGCCGCTTCGGCCCGGAGATCCTGGCCCGCGTGCCCATGGAGGGCCCCGACGGCGAGGCGGGCACCATGATCGCCCGCTTCGTGGGCGTGGACGGCCCGCGCTGGTTCCTGCGTGCCGTCTTCGGTGGCCCGGCGGCCATCAACGAGGAGGCGGCCCAGGTCCTCGAGGACCTCGTCGGCGGCGTGATCGTCGATCGCGGCCAGACGCCCATGGCGCCCACCGAGCTGCTGCCCCTGCGCATGCCGCAGGCCGATGCCGAGCCCGTGCTCGCGGCGGACGCACCAGACGCCGACGCCGCCCCGGCCGATCCCTCCTCGGAGGAGCGCCCCGAGCGCGGCCCGGAGATCACGCAGATTGGCTGAAAGCGCCGCACCCGGCGGGGAGGCCGGCTGGGAGTCGTTGCCCGGGCGGGGAAAGGTCCAGCTGCGCGGCTACGTCGCGGCCGTCACCTACCCCTCCTCGCGGCAGGCCCCGGTCTTCTCCGCCGTGCTGGCGCCAAGCGCGGCGCCGCCGGGTGGGCGCAAGCGTCCAGTGGAGCGCGTCAAGCTCGTGTGGCTCGGCCAGCGCCGGGTGCCCGGCATCGGCGCCGGCGGCTGGCTGCGCTGCAGCGGGATGCTGTTCACGGAGGGCGGCAACCGGGTCATGTACGACCCGAGCTACGAGATTCTTGAGGCGGAAGAGGACAACGCATGAGCCAGGAGCCAACGGAGCCGGGGACCCCGGCCGGGGGCGAGCCGGCGCAGCGCCCCGCCGCGCCGAGCATGCGCGACGTCGCGGCCTCCATGGCCGCGCGCTCGAGCCTCAAGGTGTCGGAGGACGGCCGCGTTGACGTGCTCGCCTCCGTGGGCGGCGTGCGCGGCCTCGTCGAGGCGCTCGCGCCCGGCCTCGTGTTCCTCGGCGTCTTCATCGGCACGCAGTCGCTCAACCCCGCCCTCATCGCCGCCATCGCCGTGGGCGTCGTGCTGCTCGTGATGCGTTTGGTGCGCCGCCAGCAGGTCATGTCGGCGGTCTCCGGGCTCGTTGGCATCCTGGTCTGCGCGCTCTTCGCCCGCGTGGGTGGGGAGGCCAGGGACTACTACGTCCCCGGCTTCTACATCAACGCGGCCTATGCCGCGGCCCTCATCCTCTCCATCGTCGTGCGCTGGCCCATCGGCGGCCTGCTCTTCGGCTTCCTCCATGGCGAGGGGATCGCCTGGCGCGAGCGCCGGGACCGCCTGCGCGTCTACACGGCGGCGACGTGGATCCTCGTGGGGCTCTTCCTCCTGCGCCTCGTGGTGCAGCTGCCGCTGTACTTCGCCAACGACATCACGCTGCTCGGCACCGCCCGCCTCGTGATGGGCGTGCCGCTGTACGTGGGTGCGCTCGCGCTGGCCTGGGTCATCACCCGCCCGGCGCGCGCCGCGGGGGAGAGCGGTGAGGAAGTGCCCGACGGCGAGGACCCGGCCCAGGCGGGCGGCTCGCCCGCCGCGGGCCAGGACTGACGCGGGCCAGGTCTGCCGCCGGCCGCGCCGCCGGTCACCAAAGCGAGAGGCGCCGACCACCCCGTCGGGGTGGCCGGCGCCTCTCGCGTCTGGTGGGGCGGCTCAGGCGCCGCGCATGAGCTCGCGCAGCGCCGGCTCGGCCTCGAGCGTGCTGAGGAAGAAGACCTCATCGTCGCCCTCGAAGACGTCGTCGGGGGAGGGGGCGAACGGCAGATCGTCGCGCAGCACGGCCACCGGGACCACGCCTTCCGGCCACTGGTAGGAGCCGACGAACCGCCCGACGGCCGGCCCATCGAAGGGCACGGTGTAGGCGACCATCGTGGTCTCGCCCGTGCGCAGGGTGAGGAGGCGAACCACGTCGCCGACCTCGACCGCCTCCTCGACGAGCGCGGTCATGAGGCGCGGCGTGGAGACCGCAACGTCCACGCCCCAGGCGTCGTCGAACATCCAGTCGTTCTTCGGGTTGTTCACGCGGCCCACGGTGCGGCCCACGCCAAACTCGGTCTTGGCCAGGAGCGAGACCACGAGGTTTGCCTTGTCGTCTCCCGTCGCGGAGACGACGACGTCCGCCTCGTCCGTCCCGGCCCGCTGCAGGGTGACGAGCTCGCAGGCGTCGCCGACGAACCACGTGGCGGCCTCGAAGCCCTCGCGGTCGGTCGGCGGTTCGTTCTCGTCCACGATGAGCACCTCGTGGTGGTGGCGCAGCAGCTCGCGGGCGATCGAGAGCCCCACGGAGCCCCCGCCGGCGATGACGACCTTCACTTCTCCTCCTCCTGCTCGGCGCGCAGGGCCGCGGCCTTGGCGGGGGCCGTGGCGAGGAGCCGGTCGATCTGGGTCAGGCGGTCGACGGCGAGCATGGCGTGCAGCTCGTCGCCCTCCTGGTAGCGGGTGTCGGCGCCGGGCAGGATGCCCTCGCCGAAGCGCGTGAGGTAGGCGACGCGCACGCCGAGGGCGGTCTCGAGCTCGCTGAGCAGGCGCCCGAACCACAGGGGAGCGGCCGGCAACTCGCGCAGGACGAGCCGGCCCGAGGCCTCGCGGAAGTCGCCGGAGAGCGCGTGCTCCGGGAGGATCCGGCGCAGCACCTGATCGGCGCTCCAGCGCACGGAGGCCACCGTGGGGATGCCGAGGCGCTGGTAGACCTCGGCGCGCCCCGGGTCGTAGATGCGGGCCACGACGTGGGGGACGTGGAACTGCTCGCGCGCCACGCGCGTGGCGAGGATGTTCGAGTTGTCTCCCGAGGACACCGCGGCGAAGGCGTAGGCGTCGGCGATGCGGGCTTCCTTGAGCGTGTCCCGGTCGAAGCCCACCCCGGTCACGGTGCTGCCGGTGAAGCCGGGGCGCAGGCGCCGGAAGGCGGTCGGCTCGCGGTCGATGACGGCCACGGTGTGCCCGTCGTCCTCGAGCGTGTGGGCCAGCGTCGCGCCGACGCGGCCGCAACCCATGATCACGAAGTGCGCCACGTGCTGGGGCTCCTTTGCTTGAAAGCGCTGGGATGAACGGCCTAAGTCTCGCACGCCTTGCTTGTCCCGGCGGCGTGGGCCGCGGGGGCAAAGCGACTACCCTGGCGTGGTGTTGACGTTCCTGGACGCTCTCAAGCGCATCCTTGTTGGCCGGCCCGAGATCACCGGCCGCGTGCGCTTTGTGCCTCTGCGCCGCCGCGTGGCCCTGCCGACGCTCGCGAGCAATGCCCTCTCCTCCGTGGCGTACGCGCCGGATGAGATCCTGCTTACCCTGGCTCTGGCCGGACTCGCCGCGATCCACCTCGCCCCGTGGGTCGGCGTGGCGGTCATGGCGGTCATGGCCGTCCTGATCCTCTCCTACCGCCTCTCGATCAGGGCCTATCCCTCGGGCCGCGGCGACTACCAGATCGCCTCGGAGAATCTCGGCCCGCGCGCCGGGGTGGTGGTCGGCTCGGCCCTGCTCGTCGACCTGACCCTCACCGTGGCGGTGTCCGTCTCGGCGGCGGCCCACTACCTCAGCGCGGCCGTGCCCGCGCTGGCCGGACACGAGGGCTGGGTGGCCGGCTTCGGCGTCGCCGTGTTGGTGGTCCTGAACCTGCGCGGCCTGGGCCGCGGTTCGCTGGCCCGCTCGCTGCCCACGGTGCTCTTTGTTGCGGCCGTGGGGGTGCTGCTCATCGTGGGCGGCGTCCTCGCCCTGACGGGCCAGCTCGGGGCCGCGCCGAGCGCCACGGCACCGCTCGCCCCGGCCGCCGGCTACCCGGACGGCATCGAGGGCCTGGCCGGCTTTGTGCTGGTGCTGCGCGCCTTCTCCACGGGCTCGGCCGCGCTGACGGGCATCGAAGCCCCCATCTCCGGCGTGTCAACGCTCGCCGCGCCGCGTGCAAAGAACGCAGGCTGGGTGCTCGCCTGGATCGGCGTCGTCGCGACCATCCTCACGCTCGGCGTGCTCTTCCTCGCCTCGGCCACGGGCGTGCGCCTCGCCGCCGAGCCCGAGACCCAGCTCGCGGCCGCCGCGGAGGCGGCCGACCCCACGGCGGCCTCGCAGACGCCGCTGCTCGCGCAGCTGGCCCAGGCGGTGTTCGGCCCCGGCCTCCCCGTGGTGGTGCTCTGCCTCGTCACGATCCTCGTGCTGCTCAGCGCGGGAATGATGAGCTTCCTGACCTTCCCCAAGCTGGCCTTCTACCTGGCCTCCGACGGTTACCTGCCCCGCCAGCTGCGCACGCGCGGCGACCGCCTCGGTTACTCGAACGGCATCCTGCTCCTCGGCGCCGCGGCCCTCGTCCTGGTGCTGGCCACCGGCGCCGGCCTCGCGGCCCTCATCCAGCTCTACGTGGTGGGCGTCTTCGTGTCCTTCACGCTGAGCCAGGCCGGCATGGTGCGGCACTGGGGACGCCTCCTGCGCGGCACGGCGGGGCGTTCCCTGCGCGCCGCCCTGCACCGCAAGCGCGCGCTGTCCTTCGCCGGCTTCGCGCTCTCGGCGCTCGTGCTCATCGTGGTCTTGGCCACGAAGTTTGCCCACGGCGCCTGGGTCGCGGTGGCCGGCATCGTAGTGCTCACGCTCGGCATGCTCAGCATCCGCCGGCATTACGACGAGGTGGACCGCGAGCTCGCGATCGACGACACCACCTCGGTGTCGGCGCTTCCCTCGCGCGTGCACGCCATCGTTCTCGTCTCGACCCTGCGCAAGCCCCTGCTGCGCGCCGTGGCCTTCGCCCGCGCCACCCGGCCGCAGATCCTCGAGGCCGTCATGGTCGACTCCGACCCCGAAAAGACGGCCCGCACCGTCACGCAGTGGGAGCGCCTCGGCCTGCCCGTGCCGCTCACGGTGCTCGCCTCGCCGTACCGCGAGCTCGCGGGTCCGCTGCTCGAACACATCAGGCAGAGCCGCGCCGACCGGCCCCGCGACCTCGTGGTGGTCTACATCCCCGAGTACGTTGTGGGACGCTGGTGGGAGCAATTGGTGCACAACCAGACGGGCCTGCGCCTGCGCGCCCGCCTCCACTTCGAGCCGGGCGTCGTGGTCGCCTCCGTCCCGTGGCAGCTCGCCTCCACGGGGCACGGCCTGCAGCACCCCGCCTCCACCCCGGCCCCCGCCGATCCGAGCCAGCCCGCCGCGTAAGCGGTTCGGCGTCGATTTCCCTTCCCTCAAGGAGCACAGCAGCACATGTCCCAGGCCCCCACCGAGCTCGAGCTCACCCTCGGCGATGTCGCCCACGGCGGCTTCACCGTCGCCCGCCACGAGGGCCGGGTGGTCTTTGTGCGCCACGGCGCGCCGGGCGAGCGCGTCCGCGTCGCCGTGACGGAGCCGGGGGAGAAGGACCGCTTCTGGCGCGCCGACGTCACCGAGGTCCTCGAGGCCTCCGACCACCGCGTGAAACACCCGTGGGCCGCCGCCGATGCGCTCGCCGCGCGCACGCCGGACGAGGTGCCAGGCGGCGCCGAGTTCGGCCACCTGGCGCTGCCGTACCAGCGCGAACTCAAGGGCCGCGTCCTGGCCGAGCAGCTGCGCCGCCTCGCCAAGACGGAGGTGTCCGAGGTGGGCTTCGAGGGCGTCGAAGCCGCCGAGGACGAGCGCGAGGACGGCCTCGGCTGGCGCACGCGCGCCGCCTTCGGCGTGGATCGCAGCGGTTCACTTGCCATGCGCGCGGCCCGTAGCCACACGCTCATCAAGACGCCGGTGCTCCCGCTGGCGGTCGACGCCATCAACGACCTTGGCCTCTCCGAGGTGGACCTGAGCGGTCTGGGCCGCGTGGAGATCGCCGCCCCCGCCGCAGGCGGCGCGCCGCTCGTCCTCGTGGTGCCGGCAACGCACGACGCCGCCGGGGTGCGCCGGGCGGGCGCCGCCGCCAACCGCGTCTCCCGCCACGTGGGCGAGCGCGCCTCCGTTGGCCTGCTGACGCAGGCGGCGGGGGCCGCCGCCGACGGCGCGGGCGAGCTGCGCCGCGTGAGCGGCCGCACGTGGTTGAGCGAGGAGGTCGGCGAACACGCCTTCCGTGTCACGGGCGAGGGCTTCTGGCAGGTGCACCGCACCGCCCCGCAGACGCTCACCCACGCCGTGCTCTCCGCAGCCGGCGCCCAGGAGGGCGAGGACTGGCTCGATCTCTACGCGGGTGCCGGCCTGTTCTCGGCGCCGCTCGCGCAGGCCGTAGGCCCCACCGGCTCGCTGCTCTCCATCGAGGGCGCGCCGGGTACGCACCGCGACGCGCGCAAGAATCTTCACGCCCTGCCGCAGGCCCAGGTGCTCCAGGGCCGCGTGGAGCGGGCCCTGCGCGAGCACGCCGGAACCCGGCCGCACGGCGTCGTGCTTGATCCCCCGCGCGCCGGCGCCGGCAAGGCCGGCGTCGCGGCGATCGCCGCGACGGGAGCCCAGAAGGTCGTCTACGTTTCGTGTGACCCCGCCTCCTTCGCACGTGACGTCGACCTTTTTGCGGGCCGTGGTTACACCCTTGAGGGCCTGCGGGGCTTCGATCTGTACCCCCATACGCACCATCTCGAGACAGTGGCGGTGTTGCGCAGGGCGTAACCGGTCCCGCGCGGCGGTATTGTGTCGTTAGCTCCGCCGCGTCCGCTTTGCGTTGCCCTGTGAGGCTTCCCTCACTGGCAGCGCCTGCGGCGTGGACATCATGATGGAGTCTGGCGAGAGGAGTTCCATGAGCAACGTGGACAGCTTCGGATCCAAGGGCGTACTCGACGTCCAGGGCACCGAATACGAAATTTTCCGTTTGAGCGCCGTTGAGGGCGCCGACAAGCTGCCGTACAGCCTGAAGGTACTGCTGGAGAACCTGCTGCGCACCGAAGATGGCGCCAACATCACCGCGGATCACATCCGCGCGTTGGCCAACTGGGATCCCAAGGCCGAGCCCTCGGTCGAGATCCAGTTCACCCCGGCCCGCGTCATCATGCAGGACTTCACCGGCGTGCCGTGTGTTGTTGACCTGGCCACGATGCGCGAGGCCGTCAAGGACATGGGCGGTGACGCCTCCCGCGTGAACCCGCTCGCTCCGGCCGAGCTGGTCATCGACCACTCCGTGCAGATCGACGCCTTCGGCAACGAGGCGGCCCTCGAGCGCAACATGGAGATCGAGTACCAGCGCAACGGTGAGCGCTACCAGTTCCTGCGCTGGGGCCAGACCGCCTTCGATGACTTCAAGGTGGTCCCCCCGGGAACCGGCATCGTGCACCAGGTCAACATTGAGTACCTGGCCCGCACCGTCATGACCCGCGAGGTCGATGGCAAGCTGCGCGCCTACCCCGACTCCTGCGTCGGCACCGACTCGCACACCACCATGGTCAACGGCATGGGCGTGCTGGGCTGGGGCGTGGGCGGCATCGAGGCCGAGGCCGCGATGCTGGGCCAGCCGGTCTCCATGCTCATCCCCAAGGTTGTTGGCTTCAAGCTCTCCGGCTCCATCCCGGCCGGCGCCACCGCCACCGACGTGGTGCTGACGATCACCGAGATGCTGCGCGAGCAGGGCGTCGTCGGCAAGTTCGTCGAGTTCTACGGCGAGGGTGTCGGCGCCGTGCCGCTGGCCAACCGCGCCACCATCGGCAACATGTCCCCGGAG
>JALAHE010000168.1 GCA_022712075.1 Galactobacter sp. | reverse complement strand
TGCCAAGGGGCCCGGGTCGCGATGACCCGGCCCCCTTGGTGTCCGCATGGCTTACTTCTTGAATGCGTCCTTGATCTTCTCGCCCGCCTGCTTAACGTCACCCTTGGCCTGCTGGGCGTGCCCCTCGGCTTCCAGCTTCTCGTTGTCGGTGACCTTGCCGGCGGTCTCCTTGACCTTTCCTGCCACCTTGTCAGCAGTGTTCTTCGCCTTGTCTGCCAGACTCACGATGTACTCCTTAGATGTAGCGGTGTTCTTCGGTCGGCGCCCTGAACGGAGGCTCAGGCGTTGCTCTTATTACGTCCCGTAATGAAGCCCCAGATCAGCAGGACAATAATCGAGCCGAGAATGGCGAGCAGCCACGACGAGAGGGAGAAGAACTCGTCGACGTCGGCGTGGAAAACCGCCTGGCCGATCCATCCACCCAGGAGCGCCCCAACGACTCCGAGGATCAGCGTGGCAATCCAGCCGCCGCCCTGCTTCCCCGGGAGAATCGCCTTAGCAATCGCCCCAGCGATCAGTCCCAAAACAATCCAGCCAATGAAACCCATATCGGGCCCCCTCCAACGTGTTCGTGATGTCCCCCGCCATGATGTGCGGGGCTTTGACCGCACCCCCGGTTAGGGATGCGGGAACTCATGGTCGCGCCGACTGCATCTAGTCCAGCGCGCTATTCAGATCTCGAAGAAAATTCGTGACGGTGATCTTGCCTCGGTCGTCCAGGCGCTCCGTCGCCGCCAGCATCCCCTCACTCATTTTGCGCAGAGTGGTCCCCACCTGCGAGAGCGCTTTCTCCGTGGGTTTAAGAGCGACCGATCTCCTGTCCTTCGGGTGCGCCTCGCGGGTGATGTACCCGGCCTGTGCTAACCGATCGACCAACGCACTGACCGACGCACCGGTGATGTGGAGTTGCTCCGCCAGGTCGAGCTGACGCAAGGTGTCGCCGGCCATGTCGGCAGCGAGCACAAGCTGTAAGGTTTCCAATTCCTTGCCTTTGAGACCCATTTCTTCGTGGGCCTTAGTTCGCACGTGCTCGTTGGTCTGACGGTAACGATGGAGCTCACTCAAGAGCTCTAGCGTCTCGTCTGAGGATGCGGACGTGTCAGGGTTCCAAAACATCAGAACGCTCACTTCAATCTAGCTGTTACATCTGGCGAATAGATTTTACAACGGGGGAAAGTACGTCAGCCCAAGTCGGCTATGAAGTCGACTTCGATCGCATCCAGTTTCACCCCCAGGTATCCCTCCACTCTCGGAAGCACATGCTGGAGAAAATTCGACTGAATGAGCCCCGGCACGTGCCCCTCGTCCACAGTCACGATGCCTTGGATGACTGATGCCGCCCGACGCTCAAGAATCGCGAACTCCGCGGATTCAACCCCGTCGAGGATCATCATCTCCTGCTCCGCGAAGCTGCAGATCAGGCGCTTCTTGGAGGCCCAATCCCGACAAAGCGCGAGACCGGTGAGCAGTTCGTCTGCCCCCAGGAGGCGGCCATCCGCCGCCTCGCCGACAAAGTCCGTCGAGCTGGGCCCCCGAACGGCCAATCCATGCCCCACAGTTGTCGACATTCGGCTCAGTACCGTCATCACCCCCCCTTCCAACTTAGCTTGCCTCACAGATAGATAGCCTATCTATTTTGGCTCGGTGTGCAAGCCGCTGACGCCAATTTCTAGAGGTGTGATCTTTGGTGCGGTGATGCTGCGGAGCCCCGTAGCACTGGGAGGGATGTCGTTCGAGGCGGTCCCCGCGGGTGCGCCACTCCGTAGCGACATGGAGCGATACGGCGAGTGCTCGGCGAGTCGGCATCCGGCGGTGCGGGCCTCACGTCAGCCGGCGAAAGCGTGGGGCTGCTGTCCGAAGGGGCGCTCAGGACGGATGCCAGATGAAGGGACACTCCACGTTGCGTTCGGTCTCGACCCGACCGGACATCCGGGCGACCCCGTCGGCATCGTCGATGCGCAGCGAGCGCGCGGCCGCCGGGGGCGTTCGCTCCCGACTGCCAAGATCCACTGCATGGCACACTCACCCGCGCCACCGTAGAGCGAATCCACTAGCCCCACGGCGGCCGTATTCGATGTCGGGTTGCTGTCGGTCGCACCGTCCGGACATGGCTCCACAGCTTCCACCGGCGCGATGGATGTCAGTCCCGTCGAAGTCACCGCCAGTTCGGCCCTGCCCACAGCGAAAGGCCCGCCGGCGTTGCGCACAACCTACACGTGGCGTTGAGCTGTGAACCCCTGCGCCACCTGGGGGCCGGCGAGCGCTACCGGCAAATCGGTGGCGACGGCGACGTAGGCGGGCATTGCGTCCGGCAGGGCCGCGAAAGTCAGCAGCACGGGGAGCACCGCGGGCGCGGCACTCCGCAGTCGCGTTGCAGCAAGGAGGGCGCGAGCAGCAGGCCGATACGCGGGCTACCCACACTCACGCGAAGCGCGGCTCGTCGCGGACCAGGGTGCTTTTGGCGAAGGCGGTGCGCATGGCGTCGCTCGTGGCGATGTCGCCGATGCCGATCATGAGCAGCGAAAACACGATCTGCTCCAGGACCATCCAGAACGGGTACAGCCCGGGGATCGCGGCAATCACGAGCGTCACCACGGGGAAGATGCGGCTGAAGAGGCGTAGACGCTGGTAGCCCCAGAACCACCCCTCCCCCGCCCGTAGGGCGAAATAGCCGAGCCCCAGCGTGAGGCCCAGAACCACGACGCCGCGCATCCAGACCGCGAGATTGTCGGGGTGGCCTTGGGCCAAGTTAGTACCGGCCACGGCCAGCGCGACCAGGCCCACGACGATCTCCGCGGTAAGGATCCAGCGGATCGCACGGAAGCCCTGGGTCACCTTGTGGGTCATGAGCTCGGCGGGCGCGCGGAGGTCGCGCCGTCGCCGGCCGGCGGCCAGGCGATCGACGCGGCGCAGGACGGCCGGGAGGCCCTTGAGGTCTGCCGGGGTGGTTGCGGTGGCGGTCGAGTTGCTTGGGGTGTTGCTGGGGTCGGATGAGCTCACGTGTTTATGGTGCGCTCCCGTGGGCCGTGGCGTCATCCATCGAAGGTGGGAGCGGCAGCCGACCAGTACGCCAAGTGCCCGCAGACCCACCTCGGGAACGGGAAGCGCGCTCCAGAAAGCTCCAGCTCCTACGTGGCCAGGTCCGCCACGACGAGCACAGGAGTGAGCGGGATAAGTACCCGCCACCGGTTCGGTAGCCGGTCGTAGTTCTCCAGCACCATTGCGACGATGTCCTCGCCATTCAAGAGGCGCAGACCCGGCCGTTGCCGCTCGATGCTCAGCGCGTCGCGACTGTACGCGCCCAGAGTCATGAACAGCGAGAACTCCCCCGTGCCCTGCGTTCCCACCAACTGTTGAACCTCGGGTGCCCCCACTGTCGACGTCTTGTGCTTGCACTGGACCTTGATCTGGGGCGGCTCCAAACCAAGGGCGTCACGATGCGCGATGACATCCACGCCGCCGTCCGTTGAATACTGAGTGACCCGCGCCTGGTAGCCGATCGCCCGGAGCAAGTCGGCACAGAACTCCTCGAAGTCGCGGTGTCCTATGCCCTTGTGCAGCGTCTCAAGAACGAAATCACGCGTGTGACGATCAATGCGCGAGGCCCGCGGCTCATCCGCTCCATCGTCATCGCGAGGGGCCGCCACTGCGTCGACTTCCCTCGTGACTTCCTCGGCGTCATCAGACGTCGACTGGAGCGCCGCGAGAAACTCTGCCTGGTGTTTCGTGACATGGAAGAGCGTGATGGCCGAGCCAATTTCGTACAGGGCCGCCTGCGTAAAGATCGTGCGGGACAACCCAACCTTCTCCCAGACCACCCGCCTGCGGTGCGGGTGAGCCCGGACCTCTTCGTGAAACTCGTAAGGTCCCGCGATGCGACCAATGTTGATGGTGCTGTCGGGCTTGTACGGTGCCACCACAATGTCACCGACCTGCATCTCGTCGCGGAACTTGATCAAGATTCCCGCCCATCCAGCAATGGCACGCGGCTTGGCGTCAGGCATCAGGTCGCCGAACATGCGCTTGAGCCCGTCGCGGCCTCCCCTAATCAGCCTCAAGTCGCCCACGGATTCCCATCCCAAGCTGACGAATCCCTGCTCGACGAGCTCCGAGGTGAGCGTGTCGTTGTGGATCCCCCACATAGCTGCCATCTCGATGCCTCTCCTTGCCCCACGTGTGTCTCCGGTCAGCGTATCTGTCAGCTGCGCGGAACAACCCGGCCGAATCTGCGC
>JALAHE010000167.1 GCA_022712075.1 Galactobacter sp. | reverse complement strand
GCACCGGCGGCGCCCGCGGCACCCTCGGCCCCCGGCGCATCCGCGGCGTCAGCCTCGGTCTTGGCCGCGGCAAAGCGCTCCTGCCAGGCGGTGGGCCCGGCCTGCCCGGCCTGCCCGGCGGAAGCCGGCGCGGGGCTGGAAGGCGCGTCGGCGCCGTCGTGCACCGGATCTGCGGCCGTGGGCTCGCGATCCTCGGCCGCGTCGATGACCTCCGCGACGGAGGGGATGCTCACGGTGGGGTCCTCGTCGAGGATCGAGTGCTCCTCGGCGGGCGCCTCGTCAACCGTGGTGGGCGCGTGCGGCTCCCACGCGGCGGGCTCCCAGGCCTTGGCCTCGTCGAGCCGCTCCTCGACCTCGGGCTCGAGCGCGTCGTCGATGGACGCCGCCAGCGCCTCGGCCTCGGTGGCCGCCTCGTCCGCGGGGACTTCCCCGTGCGGGCGCGCGGGGTCCTGCCCCGCCGGGCGCGCGTCGTCGTGATCCTGGGGACCGGTCACGGTCCACCCCCTCGTCAGGCCGTAGTCGTACGCCGCCAGGGTACCAATCGCGCCCGATAGACTGGGGGCATGACCGTTGCACAGGACCGCGCCCGGCTGCTCGAACTCGTCAAGGACCTCGCCGTGGTGCGGGGCAAGGTGACGCTCTCCTCCGGCAAGGAGGCCGACTACTACGTTGACCTGCGCCGCGTCACGCTGCACCACGAGGCCTCTGTGCTCGTGGGCCGCGTCATGCTGGCCATGTTGGACGAGGCGGGCATCGATTTCGCCACCGCCGGCGGGCTGACCATGGGCGCCGACCCGGTCGGCACCGCCATCATGCACGCCGCCCGCGAGGCCGGCCGCGAGGTGGACGCCTATGTGGTCCGCAAGGCCCAGAAGTCCTACGGCATGGGCCGTCAGGTGGAGGGCCCGGGCGTGGACGGCCGCGCCTGCCTCGTGGTGGAGGACACCTCCACGACCGGTGGCTCCGCCCTGACCGCCGTGGAGGGTGTGCGCAACGCCGGCGGCCTCGTGACGGCCGTGGCCGTCATCGTTGACCGCGCCACGGGCGCCAAGGAGCGCATCGAGGCCGAGGCCAACGTCCCGTACCTCGCCGTGTTCTCCAAGGACGAGCTCGGGCTCGACTGATGCTTGCCCCGGCGCTCCCGCGCCGGGACCCTGCGGCCCGCCGCGCTTCCCTCACAGGGGGCGCGGCGGGCCGTTCTTTTCCTCCGCCGGGAGGCCCGAGGGAGCCGCCGTGCCGCGCCGGAGGCGCCGGCGGAACGTCCCAACCTGAAAGACACCTCTTGACCGGGCCGCGTAGCCGGTGAACGCTCGTGTCAAACCGCCCGCGTGGGGCGGCACGACGAGAGGGTGGTGCGGCACATGAAGAAGCTCATCAACGACGTGGAGAACGTTGTCTTGGACTCGTTGACCGGTGTGGCGGCTGCCCACCCGGAGCTGCGGGTGGACCTTGAAAACCGGATCGTCTTCCGCGGCGGCACGCCCCGCGCCGGCAAGGTCGGCGTCATCTCGGGCGGCGGCTCCGGCCACGAACCCCTCCACGGCGGCTACGTCGGCACGGGCATGCTCGACGCCGCGATCGCCGGCGAGGTCTTCACCTCCCCGACCCCCGACCAGATCCTCGAGGCCACGCGCGGCGTGGACGCCGGGGCCGGCGTCTTGCACATCGTGAAGAACTACACGGGCGACGTCATGAACTTCGAGATGGCGGCTGAGCTCGCCGCCGCCGAGACCGGCGTGCGCGTCGAGGCCGTCATCGTGGATGACGATGTCGCGGTGCAGGACTCGCTCTACACCGCGGGCCGCCGTGGCGTGGGCCTGACCGTGCTGCTGGAGAAGATCGTGGGCGCCGCGGCCGAGGAGGGCCTGGACCTGGACGCCGTCACCGCACTGGCCAAGGAGGTCAATGCCCGCGGCCGTTCCATGGGCATGGCCCTCACGAGCTGCACCGTCCCGGCCGCCGGCCAGCCGACCTTCGAGCTCGGCGAGGACGAGATGGAGCTCGGGATCGGCATCCATGGCGAGCCGGGCCGCAAGCGCGTGCCGCTCGCCTCCGCCGCCGCGGTGGCCAAGGACCTCGTGGAGCCGATCCTCGCCGATCTTGACTTCACGTCCGGGCCCGCGATCGTCATGGTCAACGGCATGGGTGGCACGCCTCAGCTGGAGCTCTACATCCTCTACTCGGAGGTCGCGAAGCTCCTGAAGGAGGCAGGCGTGACGGTGGCCCGCAATCTCGTTGGCAACTACATCACCTCGCTCGAGATGGCCGGCGCGTCCGTCACCATCTTGCGCGCGGACGAGGAGATGC
Organism: Galactobacter sp.; assembly: GCA_022712075.1. Taxonomy (GTDB): domain Bacteria; phylum Actinomycetota; class Actinomycetes; order Actinomycetales; family Micrococcaceae; genus Galactobacter. Next base: position 989 of record JALAHE010000167.1, on the reverse strand, counting down.
TGCGCCTCTGGGACGCCCCCGTGAACACGCCCGGCCTGCGCTGGGGGGCCTGAGCATGCAGCTGAGCGCGCTGGTGGACTGGGTCCACCGCTACAAGGACGCCGTGGTGGCCCGCAAGGACGAGCTGACGGATCTTGACCGCCAGATCGGAGACGCCGACCACGGCTTCAATATGGCCCGCGGCATGCAGGCCGCTTCCGACAAGCTCGACGCCGCCGTGCCCGGCACCGTGGGCGAGCTGGGCAAGAGCGTGGGCATGACCCTCGTCAGCACGGTGGGCGGCGCGAGCGGCCCGCTCTACGGCACGTTCTTCCTGCGCTTCGGCACGGCGGCGGGTGCCGCCACCGAGCTGGACGCGGCGGGCCTCGCCGCCGCGTTCCGCGCCGGGGTGGAGGGCATCGTGGGCCGCGGCAAGGCCGAGCTGGGGGACAAGACCATGCTCGACGCCCTGATCCCGGCCACCGAGGCCCTCGAGGCGGCCGCCGCCGCGGGGGAGCCGGCCGAGCTCGCGCTCGACGCCGCGGCCGAGGCGGCGGAGAACGGCAGCCAGGCGACGCTCGACATCGTGGCCCGCAAGGGACGTGCGAGTTACCTGGGCGAGCGGTCTGCCGGGCACCTGGACCCCGGTTCGGTGTCCTCGGCGATGCTGGTCCGCACCCTGGCCGACGCGGCGAAGGGCTGACATGGTCGGCCTCGTGGTGGTCTCGCACAGCGCAGCGCTCGCCGAGGCCGCCCTCGGCTTGGCCCTCGAGATGGTGGCGGGGGAGCCCCCGCGGGTGCTCCTCGCCGCCGGCATGGATGACGGTTCCTTCGGCACCGACGCGGCGCGCGTCGCGTCGGCCATCGAGGAGGCGAACGATGGAGCCGGGGTCGTGGTGATCACCGACCTCGGCTCCGCCGTGCTCTCGGCCGAGATGGCCGTTGAATTCCTGCCGGTCCCCGACACGCCGGGCCGGTTCGTCCCCGCCCCCTTCGTGGAGGGCCTGCTC
>JALAHE010000166.1 GCA_022712075.1 Galactobacter sp. | reverse complement strand
GCCCTGCCCAGCCTCGGGCTCGTGCTGCGCACCCCGCGCCTGGCCCTGCGCCCGGCCTGGGACGAGGACATTGTGGGACTCGTGGACGCCGCCGTCGCGGGCATCCACCCGGCGGACCAGATGCCGTTTGTGGTGCCATGGTCGCTGGCCCCGCGCGAGGAGATGCTCCCCAGCACGGCCAAGAACATCTGGGAGGAACGCGCCTCCCGCGAGCCGGAAAACTGGAACCTCAGCTTCGCCGTACGCCGCGTCGACGCGGATGTGGAGGCCTGGTGGGAGGCGCCGATCATCGGCCGCCAGGACTACTTCGTGAAGAACTTCGCGCTCAACCGCTCCGTCGGCACGGGTTCCTGGCTCACCGCCTCCGAGCAGGGCAAGGGCCTGGGCAAGGAGATGCGCCAGGCGATCCTCGCGTTCGCCTTCGACCACCTCGGCGCTACCGAGGCCACCTCGGGCGCCTACGACTGGAATCTGCCCTCGCAGGGCGTCTCCCGCTCGGTCGGCTACCGCGAGAACGGCCGCGTGCGTGAGGTCAGCGCAGGCCAACCCGCCCGCACGGTCCTGTTCGCCATGGAGCCCCACGAGTTCGTCCGCCCCGAGTGGGCGCTGAGCGTCGAGGGCGACGTCGCGGGACTGCGCGCCGAGCTCGGCATTCCGGAGGCCTGAGGCGCTGGCGCCGGGCGCTGCCCGGCTTCCCAACGCACGACGACGCCGCGGTGACCTCGTCATGGAAGGGTCACCGCGGCGTCGTCGTGCTGTACAGGGCAGGCATCACCAGTTCTTGTAGGTGATGTCCTCCTTCTCCACGAGGGTGAGGACGTCGTAGGTGGCGACGAGCTCACCGTTCTGGTTGTTCAGCACGGCATCCCAGGCAACCTCCCCGTACTCGTCGGTGACGCGCGGGGTGATCTTCTTGGCCGTGAGCGTCACGCGGATCGAGTCGCCGGCGGCGACCGGCGTGATGAAGCGCAGGTTCTCCAGGCCGTAGTTGGCAAGCACCGGCCCCGGCGCGGGCTCCACGAAGAGACCTGCGGCCCAGGAGACCAGCAGGTAGCCGTGAGCCACGATGCCGGGGAAGAAGGGGTTGGCCTCGGCGGCGTCGGGCTGCGTGTGGGCGTAGAAGGTGTCGCCCGTGGTGTCGGCGAAGGCCTGGATCTCCTCGCGGGAGACCTGGCGCAGGCCCGAGGCGAAGCCGTCGCCGATGCGCAGCTCGGCCAGGGACTTGCGGAACGGGTGCACGTTCTCGGGGCTGCCACCGAACTCGGGGTCGCCGGCCAGGGACTGCTTGGCGCCCGTGTGCCAGACCTGCGTCACGGCGGTGAGCATGTCGGGGCTGCCCTGCAGGGCGGTGCGGGCCATGTGGTGCTTGACGGCGCGGATGCCGCCGAGCTCCTCGCCGCCGCCGGCGCGGCCGGGGCCGCCGTGGATCAGGTGCGGCATGGGCGAGCCGTGTCCCGTGGAGGTCTTGGCGTCGTCGCGGTCCAGGACGTGGACGCGGCCGTGGTGGGCCGCGATGCCCTGGGTCAGCGCCACGACCACGGACGGGTCGTGCGAGCAGATCGTGGCCACGAGCGAGCCGCCGCCCATCGCGGCAAGGCGAACGGCGTCGTCCACATCGGAGTACTCGATGACGGACGTGACAGGGCCGAAGGCCTCGATCTCGTGCACGGCCGGGGCGTTGGGGTTCTCCCAGGTCAGCACGACGGGCGACATGTACGCGCCGGCCTCGGCGGTCTGACCCTCCTGCGTCACGGCATCCTGCGCGCTCGGGTCGCCGTAGGCCACGGCGCCGCCGCCGGCCACGAGGCGGCCAACGGCGTCGCGAACATCGCGCAGCTGATCCATGGAGGCGAGCGGGCCCATCGTGGCGCCCTCAGCGCGGGGATCGCCGGTCTTGGTGCGGGAATCGAAGGTCGCGGCCAGGGCGGCCACGACGGCGTCGCGACGCCCGGCGGGCACCAGGACGCGGCGCACGGCGGTGCATTTCTGGCCGGCCTTGGCGGTGACCTCGTTGGAAACCGAACGGATGAAGGCCGTGAACTCCGGGGTGTCCTCGGTGGCGTCAGGGCCAAGGATCGCGGCGTTGAGCGAGTCGGTCTCGGCCGTGAAGCGCACGCCTCCCTCGGTGACGTTGACGTGCTTGCCGAGGCCGTGGGCCGTGGCGGCGGAACCCGTGAAGGCCACCATGTCGCGGTAGTCAAGGTGATCGAGCAGCTCGCGGGCGGAGCCGGAGACGAGCTGGATGGAGCCGGCCGGCAGGAGGCCGGACTCGACCATGAGGCGAACGCAGGCCTCGGTCAGGTAGCCCGTGGGCGTGGCCGGCTTGACGATCGTCGGCACGCCGGCGATGAAGGCCGGGGCGAACTTCTCGAGCATGCCCCAGACCGGGAAGTTGAAGGCGTTGATCTGCACCGCAACGCCCGGGAGCGCGGTGAAGACGTGCGCGCCCTGGAACGAGCCGTCCTTGGAGAGGACCTCGACCGGGCCCTCCTCGATGACGTTGGCGTTCGGGAGCTCGCGGCGACCCTTCGAGGAGAAGGTGAAGAGCACGCCGATGCCGCCGTCGATGTCAACGAAGCCGTCGCGCTTCGTGGCGCCCGTGGCGAGGTTCAGGCGATCCAGCTCCTCGCGGTGCTCCTGCAGGTACAGCGCGAGCTGCTTCAAAATGAGGGCGCGCTCGTGCAGGCTGAGGGCCTTGAGGCCCGCCTGGCCCACGGTGCGAGCGTGGTTGATCATGGCCGCGATGTCGAGGCCGGAGGTGGAGGCCTGGGCGATCAGCTCACCCGTGGAGGCGTCGCGGACCTCGGTCCCGGCGGTGCCGTCGGCGGGCGTCCACCAGGCGTCGAGGGCGTAGCTGGGCACAAAGTTGGTGTGGGCGGTGAGGGTCACGACGCGCCTTTCCCGAACGATCGGTCAGTTTTCCAAGCACTACGGTATCAGCGCCGGGTGATGCGGGCCACACCCGGACTCCGTTATGGTGATACTCCCCGGTAACTTTTGGAGGTTCCAGTGCCCTCGCTTCCGCGCTTTCTTTCCTTCCCTGCCCGACGGCGCGGGGCCGCCTCCGCGGGACCCGGCGCCTTGGGCGCCGGGTCACCGGCCGGTCCGGCCGCCCAGCCCGGCGGCAGCCGGGGCGGCACCCAAGGCGAGCCGGGCGCCGAGGCCGTGCGCGGCGCCGTCGTGCTGATCACCGGTGCCGCCCGAGGCATGGGCCTGCTCTATGCGCGCAAGGCCGTGGAGGCCGGCGCCGGGCGCGTGCTGCTGTGGGACGTGGACGCCGCCGCGCTGGGCGAGGCCGTCGCGGAGCTGGAGCCGCTAGGCCCTGCCGAGCTGCACCCGCTCGCGCTTGACCTCTCCGACCGGGAGCCGCTGCTCGCCGCGGCCGCGGACGCCCTGGCCGCGTTCGGCACGGTGAACGTGCTCATCAACAACGCGGGGATCGTGCGCGGCAAACGCTTCTGGGAGCACGACCCGGCCGCGGACATCGAGGCGACACTGCGCGTCAACACGCTCGCGCCCATGTGGCTCACGCGGGCGCTGCTGCCGGCCATGCTTGACGATCGCTCCCGCGAGGCGCGGATCCTCAACATCGCCTCGGCGGCGGGCACGCTCGCGAACCCGAATATGAGCGTCTACGCCGCATCCAAGTGGGCCATGCTCGGCTGGAGCGAATCGCTGCGGCTGGAGCTGGAGAAGGACGGCCACCGGCACGTGTCCGTGACGACCTTCTGCCCCAGCTACGTCTCCACGGGGATGTTCGAGGGCGCGCGCGGACCGCTCATGACGCCGATCCTCACGCCGGAGGCCGCGGCGTCGGCGGCCTGGGACGGGATGCTACGCCGCACGCCCGTGGTCATGCGGCCGTGGACCGTCAAGCTGGGCGCCGCGCTGCGCGCCGCCTTGCCGACCCGCGCGTGGGACGTGGTGGGCGGCAAGGTCTTCCACGTGTATTCCTCGATGGACAAGTTCACGGGGCGCGCCGGGAAGTAGCTTTCTCGCGGCATCCGGGACGATGTAGCCGTGGACCTTCTTGACTTCGTGGGACAGCTTTTCCGGTGGATCGGGCGCGGGCTGCTGGCCCTCTTGGACTGGGTCACCCCTGACTTCGTCAGCGGGCGCGACAAGCGACCCCCGCCGGATGGCACACCGCCGAGCAAACGCGCCATGCGACACGCCCGGCGGGAGTTCGCGAAGCAGGCCGCGCGACAGGCCGGCAAGAAGCCCTTTGCCGAGTACCCCGTCGCCTGGGAGCCCTGCCCGCGCTGCGGTCACCTGTGGGTTGATCACTACGTGGGCGACGACGCCCACGGCCCCACCACCTGCGCTGACTGCGTCAAGGACGACGTCGACATCGACTGCCCTCCGCTGCCACTGCCCCGCTGACGCCCACCGGCGGCCGAACGCCTCAGTCCTCGCCGTCCCCGGGTTCACCGCCGGGTTCGGCGACGGGTTCCGCGAGCTCCCAGCGCCGCGTGACCCCGAGCTCGGACAGGAAATCCTCGTCGTGGCTGACCACCACGACGGCGCCTTGGTAGGCGCCAAGCGCGGCGCCCAGTTCCGTGATGGAGTCGAGGTCCAGATCGTTGGTCGGCTCATCCAGGATCAGCAGGCGCGGCGGCGGGTCGGCCGCGAGCACGCGGGCCAGGTCCACGCGGAAGCGCTCGCCTCCCGAGAGCCGACCCAGCGGCTCCTTGACCCGGTCCCCCGTCAGGCGCAGGCGCCCGGCCAGTTCGCGGGCGCGGGCCTCGGTGAGGCCAGGGACGGCCGCCACAAGATTCGCCAGGACGCTCTCTGCTTCCTCAAAACCGGCACCGCGGCGCTGCGTCAGCACGCCCGCCGGGACGAGGGCGCCCGGCGCGATCGCCTCGAGCAGCGTGGACTTCCCCGAGCCATTGGGTCCGAGGAGGGCCACCCGCTCGGGACCGCGGATCTGGAGACGCGCCCCGGGAGCCAGCTCCACGCCGTCGTCCATCAGGATCCGGCCGGGCAGCTCCGGCACCTCGGCGTCGAGGGCCATGCTTCCGGCCCCCAGGGCCGCGCCGGGGAGACGAATGTCGATGCCCGCCACCTCGCGGACGGCCTCGCGGGCCTCGTCGAGGGCCTCCCGCGCGGCGCCGAGCCTGGCCTCGTGCAGCGCCGAGCTCTTGCCCGCCGTGGCCTCGGCGGCGTTCTTGCGGGTGTTGGCAAGGATCTTGGGCATCGAGTCGGCGGCCTTCTTGCCCTGGGCCGCGGTGCGGGCGGTGGCTGTCAGCGCCGCCTGCCTGGCCCGCTGCTCGCGCCCGGCGACGGCCTCGGCGCCGCGCAGGGCGCGCTCGGCCGCGGCCTTGGCCAGCGCCTTGCGCTCCTCGTAGTCGTCCCAACCGCCGCCGAAGAGCTCGAGGACCACGCCGTCGGCCCGCCCGGCACGGACGCGACGCGGACGCAGCTCGGCGATCGCGTCGACTGCACGCAGCAGCGCCCGGTCGTGGGAGACCACCAGCACCGTGCCCGGCCACGAGGCCAGGGAGGTGATGAGCGCGTCCCGCGCCGCGGCGTCGAGGTTGTTGGTGGGTTCGTCGAGGATCGTCAGGGCCGGCTCCGCGAGGCGCAGCCCGGCGAGCGCCACGGCCATGGCCTCGCCGCCCGACAGCGTGGAGACGGTGCGGTCCAGGATGCCCGGCTCGAGGGCGAGTCGCTGGAGACCAGCCGCGGCAAGCGCGGCGAGCGCCCGGTCCTCGGCGTCCCAATTGTCGCCGATGATCTCCATCAGCTCGGTGGCGCGCTCGGCGCTCGGCTCGCCCGTCGTGAGCTCCGCAAGGGACGCGAGCACGGTGTCCACGCCCAGGAGCCGCGCCACCGTGACCTCCGCCGCGAGCGTGAGCTTCTGCGGCAACACGGCCACCGGCTCGGGGCGGGAGATGGTGCCCGCGGCCGGGGCCAGCTCGCCGGAGACGAGGCGCATGAGCACGGACTTGCCGAGCCCGTTGGGCCCGATGATGCCGGTGGTGCCGGCGCCGAACGTGGCGCTCAGCTGGTCGAAAACCTGGCGTCCGTCGTCGAAGGCAAAGGAGACGGAGTCCAGGACAACGCTGGGGGTCAACATGATGGAGTTCCTCGGTGAGATGCCGCGGCGCGCTCGACCTCAGAAGGGAGCGTGCTCAAACATGCGGCGGTGGTGCACCGAGCGGGCCACTACGGCCTCGCCTCGGCGCGATTCACGCGAGGAAGGAATCCAACGTCCAGCCTTTCGCAGACAACAGGACCGTTCCAGGGTCGCAGGCCCGGTTGGGAGAAGTCAACCGGCGGTCCGCCCCCTCCACGGACGGACGATCCATGATAGAACCTATTCAATATAGTTGATAGGGGATGGACGTGCACACCACGCACCAACGGACGCTCCCGGTGGCCGGGAGACCAACTGAAGCAACACTGACAGTGCGGGCCGATGACTCCGCGCCCGGGCGCTGCTCGAGCCTGTCGGTGGTTGCCAGCTCCACCACATCGCCGCGCCCCATCGTTTTCGTCTTCAACGGCGGCCCCGGTGTCTCATCGATGTGGCTTCAGCTGAGCGGGCTGGCCCCGTGGCGCGCCGGCGTGCCCCAAGACCTCGACCAACCGTTTGACGCGCTGCCAGCTCTCCAGTTCACCGAGACCTCGCTCTTCGACGTCGCCGACCTCGTCTTCCTCGATCCACCCGGGACGGGGTTCAGCTCGCACCCGGCTCCGCCAGAAGCGCTCGGTGCAGAATCCGACGCGGCGCTGTTCGCTGAAACCATCGTCACGTGGCTGCGTGAACACGGTCGAGAAGCATCCGATGTGTTCGTGCTCGGCGAGAGTTACGGCACGATCCGTGCCGCACTCGTCGCGAGCCGCCTCGACGACCAGTGGCCCGGCGTCCGACTGCGGGGGATCGCGCTGCTCGGTCAGTGCCTCAACGCCCAGGAAGTGACGCAACGCCCCGGCAACGCGGCGGGATTTGTCGCTGCCCTGCCGTTCATCGCTGCCACGGCGTGGTTCCACGGGCTCGGGGATCATACGGACCGATCCCTCGTGGAAACGACGAACGCGGCCAGGTTCTTCGCAGCGGGTCCCTACTCACAGGCTCTCGCCGCCGGTGCTTGGACCGAAGAGGTCGACGAGGCGCTACGCGGATTCTCTGGGCTCTCGCTCCCCACCCTCCGGAGGCTCCGACGGCGCATTGACAAGGAATGGTTCCGCCGCTCCCTGCTTGCCGACCTCGCCTCACACGTGGGGCTGACCGACAGCCGCTACAGCCTCCGCGGGGATCCAGGGCAGGACATCGACGCCGCGGATGCACGGCTGACTCCGGTCTTCGCCGCCGCGCTCGGGGAGCTCCATTCCTCGGTGTTCGGCGTTCCGCAGGGGCACACCTACACGGAATCCTTCGAGGCACACGAAAGCTGGGACTATCAGGAGAGCTCCGCGGAGTTCAGTTTCGGTGGCAGCCCCCTTCCGTCCCCGTTCGCCAGCTTCGACTACCCCCGTCACCTCCAGAACTTCCTCGACCGCGCGGCGGGACGCCGGGTGTTCATCGGCACCGGCCACTTCGACGCCCTGACCACCGTGGGAGGCGTTGACCATCTGCTGACGCAGTACGGCCTCCCCACCGAGCGCTTCGACCGGCACGAGTACCCGGCCGGGCACATGATGTACTC
>JALAHE010000165.1 GCA_022712075.1 Galactobacter sp. | reverse complement strand
GGGCTGGCGCCCCTCCTCACCGAGCTGGGGCTTGGGCACGCAGAGGCCTCGGTTCCCTTGCAGGGGCTTTCCTCGATGCCCGACGGCGCGATGACGGTTTCGCTGATCCGTCCCGTCGGCGCGCCGCTCACCGAGGCGCTGCCCGCCGTGCTGGATCTGCACGGCGGCGGGATGGTCTTCGGGAACCGCTTCGATTCCTTCCTGCCCGAGCACCTGCGCTGGGCGGCCGAGCACCGCCTGGTTCTCATCTCCCCCGAGTACCCGCTGGCGCCGGAGCACCGCGCGCCCGCCGGTGGCGAGGCGTGCTTCGCCGCTCTGCGCTGGGTGCAGGCGAACGCCGTCGAGCTGGGCGTGGATCCCGCCCGGCTCATCGTGGCCGGTGTGTCCGGCGGCGCCGGGCTCGCCGCGGCCGTGGCGCTGCAGGCGCGGGACCTCGGCGGGCCCGCCCTGCTGGGTCAGCTGCTCGTGTGTCCCATGCTCGATCACACAGGTTCCACCGCGTCGGCCGCGCAATTCACGGCCACGCGCGGCGTGGTGGATCCGTGGCTTCAGGAGACAAACGCCTACGCGTGGCGGATGCTGCTCGGGGACGAGCCCGACGAGGTGCACCCGTACGCCTCGGCGTGGGTTGCCGACGACCTGGCCGGACTGCCCGCCTCCTACGTCGACGTGGGGTCGGCCGAGGTGTTCAGGGACGCGGACATCGCGTTTGCCCAGCGCCTGCTGGCGGCCGGGGTGGACACCGAGCTGCACGTCTGGCCGGGAGGTTTCCACGGCTTCGACGCAGTGGTGCCGGGGGCCGCGGTGTCGCGCCGGGCGGTGGCCGCGCGGAGCGCGTGGCTGGGGCGACTTCTCGGCCCCTGAGTCCGGGGTGACTTCCTGCTGGCAGTTCTCTGGAACCCCGCCGCGCGGCTTGATGCCCCCTGCGAGATATGACAGTGTCGGGATTGCTGAGGGCTCGGAAGACTTAACGCCGGTCTTCCATCATCCGCAGAGTCCTCTCATCGCCAGAAGAGAGGAAAGCACCGTGAACACCAAGACCAAGCACCAGGATGCCGCGCACGCCCATCCGGGCCGGGCACCCCGTTACTCACAGATCAGCCCACTTCCACAGCACCAACCGGAACCGGGGCTCGATGGTCGCCTCCACCCACTCGCCGATCACGGTGAACAAAGCTACGTCGGGACCGGCCGCCTCCGCGGCAAGCGCGTGCTCATCACGGGAGCCGACTCCGGGATCGGAGCCGCCGTGGCCATCGCCTTTTACCGCGAGGGGGCACAAGTGGCCCTGTCCTACCTTCCCGTGGAAGAGCCCGATGTCGACGCGCTTGCCGCGGCCCTGGCCGGCTCGCCGGGCGAGGACCCGCCGGGATTCTATCGACTCCCCGGTGACCTACTGGACCGCAGCTACCGCGAAGGCTTGGTCGGGGCGGCAAAGGACCTTCTGGGCGGCCTCGACATCCTCGTGAACAACGCCGGCAAGCAACGTTCAGTCGCCGAGATCAAGGACCTGACGGATCACCAGATCGAAGCCACCTTCGGTGTGAACGTCTTCGCGATGTTCGCGCTGTCAAGGGATGCCGTGGCTCACTTGGAGCCCGGGAGCAGCATCATCAACACCACCTCGGTGCAGGCCTACTCTCCCTCCGGGCACCTCCTGGACTACGCGGCGAGCAAGGCCGCGATCAATGCCTTCACGAAGGGCCTGGCGGAACAGCTGGGACCGCGTGGCATCCGCGTTAACGCGGTCGCCCCAGGACCCATCTGGACGCCACTGCAACCATCCGGCGGGCAACCTGCCGAGGCGTTGCCAACCTTCGGCCACGACACCTGGCTGGGCCGCGCCGGCCAGCCGGCAGAGCTGGCGAGCGCCTTCGTGTTTCTGGCCGAGGACAGTTCCTCCTACGTGACGGGGTCCACGGTGCACGTCAACGGCGGCAAGCCGGCGCCATGATCCTCTCCTGACCATGCCCCTCTCCCGCGCGAACAAACGCGCCCAACGAAAGGACTTCACCGTGAATCAGCAGCAGCTCCCCACCTCGTACGGCTCAGCTTCCACCGACCGTGAGAACACGGAAAAGGGATTCGTCGCCCCGGAGCGCCTGCGTTCCTCCCTGCAGGCCGTGCTCGTTAACCTGATCGATCTGCAACTCGTGGCCAAGCAAGCGCATTGGAACATCGTTGGAGCGAATTTCCGCGATCTCCACCGAAACCTCGATGAGCTGGTCGGCGTCACCCGCGAGGCGGCCGACACGCTCGCCGAGCGCCTCAGGGCGCTCCACGCAACGGCCGACGGTCGGGCCGCCGTGGTGGCGACGCAGAGCAAGCTCCCGGAGTTTCCGGCCGGCGAGATCACCACGCATGACGCCATCGGCGCCGTGGTACTGGCCATCGATGTCACCACGAGGCACGTCCGCGATGTGCACGACGGCGTCGACGAGGACGACCCGACGAGCGCGGACCTGCTCCACGGCCTGCTCGCCGACCTGGAGCAGCAGTCCTGGATGATTGGGGCTGAGATCCGCCGCCCGGCGGGGGTGCCCGAGCCCCGGCGCGAGGGCGAGGCGACCGCCGAGACCTCCCCCGGCGCGCCGTCGTCCACTGTCGCGCCCGAAGGCGCCCCAGGCGCCGCCGAGCACACAGGTCTGCCGCCCGCCGCGGCGTCCGGCGGAGGTGTGAGGCCC
>JALAHE010000164.1 GCA_022712075.1 Galactobacter sp. | reverse complement strand
CTCCGGAACCGCCGCCAAAGTCGCCGTGGCTTCCGAAGCCACCCAGGTCCCCGACGCCGGCGGAGGAACCGGTGTCCCCGCCCCAGGCGCCCGTGTCGCACCACGCGTCTGCGCTGCCGCCGGAGGGCGTCCCGGCGGGGCCGCACCCTGGGTCATGGGGCACGCCGTCGTCGAACCAGTGACCGCCCGCGGAGAGCACCACAGCGTCTCCGCCCCCCGCGTCGCGGCGCGCGGCCTTGGCGTCCTCCGGGTCGAGGGCCAGGCTCCAGCGCTCAAGCGCCGCGCGGAGGGCGGGGACCCCGTCCTCGCGGCTCACGGCGCGCAAGCCACCGGCGGCGCGCAGGGCGGCGAGCAGATCGGCGATGCTGTCGAGGGCTCCGCGGGCGGCCAGGAGGCCGGCCCGCGTGCGGGCCCGGCGCCAGCCCCGCTTGCTCCCGTCCAGCGCTCCGTCCCAGTCCTCCCGGGCCAGGCGCAGGGTCTCGAGCTCGTGGCGCAGGACCAACAGCACCGCCGGGGGATCCGGACGGCGCTTGATGACGAGCCGCAGTTCGCGGCGGTCCTCGATGAGCTCCACGCCCTCGAGCGGGCCCACCTCCAGTCGGATCCGCGGCAAGATTTCCTGCTCGCGGCGGGCCACGGCGGCGGCCCGGGCCTCGATAATGCCCCTGCGCAGCCGCAGGACGCGGCGGCGGTTGGCGAGCCGCCGCAGGAGGAACCCGAGGCTGATGCAAAACAGCACTAGCAAGGGGATCGTGACGTACGGCATCCACGCGGGCGCGGGGCGCTTCCCGGCGTACGCGCTGAGGGAGACGAAGCCGAACATGCCGCTGAGAATCAGAGAGATCACCGGCCCGCCGATGGACAGCGAGCCGTTGCTTTTCACCCCCTGGCCGGTGGGCTGCGTGGTCACGGGCGCGCTCAGAGGAGCAGGTCCGCGAAGCGGAACTCCGGCTGCTCCAGCGTCACGAGCTCGCCAAACTCGACGGTGGGCGGCTTCATGAAGCTGCGCTTGACCTCGTAGGGGAGGGCAAAGGCCAGGGTGCGCCCCTCGGCGTGTTCGCCCTCGAGGATCACGACGGAGCCAAGCGTGCGGTGGGTGTCCTGGCGGAAGGTCACTCCCGCGATGAGCCCGTCCAGATCGGCGGCGATCACGTCGAAGAGCCGCTCCGCCACCCCGGCGCCGTCCACGCTCGCGAGCTCGGGGGCGATGAAGGGTTGGGTGGTGCTCTCGCCCGGGCCGACCTGGCGCAGGATCATCCCGCCGGGGACCAAGCGCTCCTTCGCCGCCACGGCCGTGGGAAGGACCTGGGAGACCATGTCGAGGCACTGCGAGAAGAGTCCGCCGAGCTGTTCGGCGCTGTGTTCCTGGCTCATGCCCACACGCTAACGGCGTTCGCCTTGCGACGGGCATACCCCGCCAAAGGTATTTGTGGATGCCTACCCGGGCCCGCGCCGTCGTGCGATGCTGGGCACGGCCCCGGATCAGTCCTCGGTGAACGGGCGGTCGAGGCCCTCATACTCCGCGAGCACCTTGGCCCCGATCTTGAACGCCACGTTCGCGGCCGGGACCGAGCAGTAGATGGCGCACTGGAGGAAGACCTCCTTGATCGCTTCGGGGCTCATCCCGTTGCGCAGCGCCGCGTGCACGTGCATCTCGAGCTCCTCCCAGTAGCCGCCGGCGATCATCGCCGTGAGCGTCACGGCCGAGCGGGTCGTTCGGTCTAGCCCCGGCCGCGTCCAGATGGTGCCCCACGCGTAGCGGGTGATGAGCTCCTGGAACTCGGCGGTGAACTCGCTGCGGCGCTCGAGCGACGCGTCGACGTGAGCGTCGGAGAGCACCTCGCGGCGGACCGCGAGGCCCGCGTCGTAGGGGTCGCCGGGGAGGCGATGCTTGGCCATTCAGGCTCCGTCCGTGGGGTTGCTTTCACTGCCCGACGGCGCGGCTTCGGTGGCGTCGTCGGCCTCCTGACGGGAGGCGAGGGTCGTGAGGAGGAAGGCCGCTACGGCGGCGGTGAGGGCCTTCGGGTCCTCGGCCGGGGCGAGGTGGCCCACCCCGGGAAGGGCCATGGCGAGGCCGCGGGCCACGTGCGCGGCCGTGTACTCGGCGTCGCTGGGAGGGCAGACGGTGTCCGCCTCCCCGTTGATCGCGAGCACTGGGTCGCTGATGGCGCCCAGCTCGGCGCTCAGGTCGAAGCCGGCGAGGGCGCGGCAGGCGTGCGCGTAGGAGATGCGGTCGGCGTCCTGGAGCGTGTGCAGCAGGTCGGCGGCGATCACCGGGTGGGCCTCGATGAAACCCGGAGCGAACCAGCGTTGGGCCGAGCCAGCCACCTGGGTTGGGGTGCCCGCCCGCTCCACGAGGGCGGCGCGTTCCTCCCAGGCCTGCGGCGTGCCGATCCTGGAGGCCGTGCAGATCGGGACGAGTCCGGCGAAGGCGCCGGGGTGGTCGTGGCCGAGCTGCAGGGCCACGGCGCCGCCGATGGAGACGCCGGCGTGGAAGCGCGGGGCTCTGGCGGGCAGCGCGCCCTCGGCCGCGAGCCGTTCCACCGCGTCCAGCACGCCGGCGGCAAGCTCGGCCAGCGTGAAGGGCGCCGCGGCGGGGGCGCCGGAGCCGTGGCCGGGCAGGTCCCAGCCCACCACCGTGGCGTGCGGGGTCAGTCCCGCGACGGCCGGACCCCAGAGCGCCTTGACGCCCGTGCCGAGGCTCGGTCCCACGATGAGTAGGGGCAGGGCGGGGTCCGGG
>JALAHE010000163.1 GCA_022712075.1 Galactobacter sp. | reverse complement strand
GCCATGCCTTCAAGCATGCCCTGCCCCGCCCGCTGCGGCGAGGCCCAGGGTTGAGCGGCGCGCCGGAGCCAAGCGCCCGACGTCGTGCCTTGCCTCACGCGCTCCGCCCGCCTGCGGCGGGCGGTGACCTGGGTCACCCTCGGGGCGGCACCCTCGGATGCCGCCGTGCGCTGGACTACGATTGAACCCGGCTGGCCGTGGTCACCGTATGCCACATGCCCTGAAGCCGTCATTCACGAAAGAGGACCTCCCGTGTCGCAGAACATCACGCTCACCATCGACGGCAACGAGCGGGAGGTGATTCAGGGAACGACCGGCGCTGAAGCTTTCTTCGAGGACCGCAGCATCGTGGTGATGCGCGTCGACGGCGCCCTGCAGGACCTCTCCCGCGAGCTCGTGGCTGGCACCACCGTGGAGGGCGTCACGATCGACTCGGAGGACGGCCTCAACGTCCTGCGCCACTCGACGGCCCACGTCATGGCCCAGGCCGTGCAGCAGCTGCGCCCCGACGCCAAGCTCGGCATCGGCCCGTACATCAAGGACGGCTTCTACTTCGACTTCGACGTCGAGGAACCCTTCACGCCGGAGGACCTCAAGACGCTCGAGAAGATGATGCTCAAGATCGTCAACCAGAACCAGAAGTTCGAGCGCCGCGTGGTCACGCCCGCCGAGGCCCGCGAGGTCATGGCGGACGAGCCCTACAAGCTCATCCTGCTGGACAAGGCCGACGCCGCCGACGAGTCCGGCGAGGGCGTCTCCGTTGAGGTCGGCGCCGGCGAGACGACGATCTACTCCAACGTCGACCGCAAGTCGGGCGACGTCGTGTGGTGCGATCTGTGCCGCGGCCCGCACCTGCAGAACACCAAGATCATCTCCAACGCCTTTGCGCTCACGCGCTCGGCGGCCGCCTACTGGCTCGGCAGCGAGAAGAACAAGCAGCTGCAGCGCATCTACGGCACGGCCTGGCCCACCAAGGAAGACCTGAAGGCCTACCAGGAGCGCCTGGCCGAGGCCGAGCGCCGCGATCACCGCCGCCTCGGCTCCGAGCTCGACCTCTTCTCTTTCCCCGACGAGCTGGGCTCCGGCCTGCCGGTGTTCCACCCCAAGGGCGGCATCATCAAGCGCGAGATGGAGGACTACGTCCGCGACCGCCACGTGGAGGAGGGCTTCCAGTACGTCGGCACGCCGCACATCTCCAAGGACGGCCTGTTCCACACCTCGGGTCACCTGCCATACTACGCCGACACCATGTTCCCCGCCCTGCGCGTGGACGAGGAGTACGACGAGGACGGCAACGTCACTAAGCCGGGCCAGGACTACCGCCTCAAGGCGATGAACTGCCCCATGCACAACCTCATCTTCCGTGGCCGCGGCCGCTCCTACCGCGAGCTGCCCCTGCGCCTCTTCGAATTCGGTCACGTGTACCGCTACGAGAAGTCCGGCGTGGTCCACGGCCTGACGCGCGTGCGCGGCTTCGCTCAGGACGACTCGCACTCGTACGTCACCAAGGAGCAGGCCCCCGCCGAGGTGGAGCACCTGCTGAACTTCATGCTCTCGCTGCTGCGCGACTTCGGCATGGACGACTTCTACCTCGAGCTCTCCACGCGCGACCCCGAGTCCGATAAGTTCATCGGCTCGGACGAGCAGTGGGAGGAGGCCACGGCCGTCCTCGAGCGCGTGGCCTCCGAGTCCGGCGTCGAGCTCGTCGCGGATCCGGGCGGGGCCGCGTTCTACGGCCCCAAGATCTCGGTCCAGGCCAAGGACGCCATCGGCCGCACGTGGCAAATGGGCACGGTGCAGTACGACTTCAACCAGCCCGCGCGCTTCGGCCTCGAGTACCAGGCCGCCGACGGCTCCCGCCAGGAGCCCGTCATGATCCACGCCGCCAAGTTCGGCTCGATCGAGCGCTTCATGGGCGTGCTCGTGGAGCACTACGCCGGCGCCTTCCCGGCGTGGCTGGCCCCCGTGCAGGTCCGCGCCATCCCCGTGGCCGAGGCCTTCAACGACTACCTCGCCGAGGTCGTCGCGAAGCTCAAGGCCCAGGGCATCCGCGCGGAGCTGGAGGATTCGAGCGATCGCTTCCCCAAGAAGATCCGCAACGCCTCCAAGGAGAAGATCCCGTTCGTGCTCATCGCCGGCGGCGAGGATCAGGAGGCCGGCGCCGTCTCCTTCCGCTACCGCGACGGCGAGCAGGACAACCAGGTGCCCGTGGACGAGGCGGTCGCCCGCATCGTCAAGCACGTGCGTGAGCGGGTGAACACCGACCATGCCTGAGCCCCAGCGGGCGGCCGGGCGCGTGCCCGGTGCCGATCCGGAGACGGACGCGGCGGCGACGGACGGCTTCGAGCTGCCCGCCGACCCGGACGCGCTCGGTCGCCTCTGGACGCCCTACCGCATGGCCTACATCAACGCGGGTCAGGACCAGGTCAAGGACGAGGCGAGCTGCCCGTTCTGCTCGGCCCCGACCCGCAGCGATGCGGACGCGCTCATCGTGTTCCGCGGCGAGACCTGCTTCGTGAACCTGAACCTGTACCCGTACAACCCTGGCCACTTGATGGTGCTTCCGTACCGCCACGTGCCTGACTACACGGACATCACGGTCCAGGAGACGGCGGAGATGGGGGCGCTGGCGCAGAAGGCCATGCGCGTCCTGCGCCACGTGTCCCGGCCGGCCGGCTTCAACCTGGGCATGAACCAGGGCCAGGCCGGCGGGGCGGGCATCGCAGCGCACCTGCACCAGCACGTCATCCCGCGCTGGAACGGCGACGCGAACTTCTTCCCGATCATCGCCAAGACCAAGGCGATCCCCGTGGTGCTGGGCGAGACGCTCGAGCTCATGCAGCGCGGCTGGGCGGAGGTCGAGTAGCCCCATGCTTGATCGTTACGCGCGCGGTTTCTTCACCGCGCTCTTCACGCCGCTCGCCCGCGCCCTGCGCCGGGCGGGCATCACGCCCGATGTCGTCACGATCGTCGGATCGTTCGGTGCCATCCTCTCGGCGCTCATCGCCTACCCGATGGGTCACCTCTTCTGGGGCACCGTCGCCGTGACCGTGTTCATCTTCTCCGACATGCTGGACGGCATCCTGTCCCGCCTGCCGGAGGAGGACGGCTCGGCGCCCGTGCGCACCGAGGGGCAGAAGGCCTGGGGTTCGTTCCTCGATTCCACGCTGGACCGCGTGGTGGATTTCGTGCTCTTCGGCGCGGTGGCCTTCTGGTTCCTGACCGGCGGTGGCCGCCCCGATCTGGGCGCCCTTGCGCTGGCGAACCTGGCCCTCGGCGGCGTGGTCTCCTACGCCCGCGCGAAGGCCGAGTCGCTTGGCCTAGAGGCCAACGTCGGCCTCGCCGAGCGCAGCGAGCGCATCGTGCTCCTGCTCGTCTTCACGGGCTTCACGGGCCTGGGCTTGACCCCGTGGGTGCTGTACGGCGTCCTCTGGGTCCTCGCGATCGCGAGCGCCTTCACGGCGCTGCAGCGCGTGGCCCTGGTCCGCGCCCAGACGCGCGGCTGAACCTTTCGGCTCCCAAGCCAGGCGCCCGACGTCGGGCGTGTGGTTGATCGCGACGGCCCCCTCCCACAACACGTGGGAGGGGGCCGTCGTCGCGTTGGTGGCCCGGCGCGGTGCCCGTGTCAAGTTTGGGGGCCCGGTGGGACGTCATATGTGAAGCGCACCCTTGGGAGGGGGTTGTGCACCGTCCCTAGCGTTGCTCGTGTTCAACCCCACCGAACCGCGAAGCAGGAGCATCATGGCCGAGCAGCCCACCACCCCCCAGCCCGAGCAGAGCACGGGCGGCCCGCGCGTTAAGCGCGACATGGCCCGCATGCTCAAGGGCGGCGTCATCATGGACGTGGTGACCCCGGAGCAGGCCCGCATCGCCGAGGACGCCGGCGCCGTGGCCGTCATGGCGCTCGAGCGCGTTCCCGCCGACATCCGCGCGCAGGGCGGCGTCTCCCGCATGTCCGATCCGGACATGATCGACGGCATCATCGAGGCCGTGTCCATTCCGGTCATGGCCAAGGCCCGCATCGGCCACTTCATGGAGGCCCGCGTCCTCGAGTCCCTCGGCGTCGACTACATCGACGAGTCCGAGGTGCTCTCGCCGGCCGACTACGCCAACCACATCGACAAGCACGAGTTCACCGTGCCGTTCGTGTGCGGCGCCACCAACCTGGGCGAGGCCCTGCGCCGCATCACCGAGGGCGCCGGCATGATCCGCTCCAAGGGCGAGGCCGGCACGGGCGATGTGTCCAACGCCGTGACCCACATGCGCACCATCCGCGCCGAGATCGCCCGCCTGACCTCGCTGGCCCCCGACGAGCTCTACGTCGCCGCCAAGGAGCTGCAGGCCCCCTACGAGCTCGTGGCCGAGGTGGCCCGCACGGGCGAGCTGCCGGTGGTGCTCTTCACGGCCGGCGGCATCGCGACCCCGGCCGACGCCGCCATGATGATGCAGCTCGGCGCCCAGGGCGTGTTCGTTGGCTCCGGCATCTTCAAGTCCGGCAACCCGGCCCAGCGCGCGGCGGCCATCGTGAAGGCCACGACCTTCCACGACGATCCGTCCGTGGTCGCCGAGGTCTCGCGCGGCCTGGGCGAGGCCATGGTCGGCATCAACGTCACCGACATCCCGGTGCCGCACCGCCTCGCCGAGCGCGGCTGGTGAGCACCCTCTCCACCGAGGCGGCCCGCCTGCACGGAACGCTGGGTGCCGAAGGCCCCGGCGACGGCGTGCGGGTGGGCGTGCTCGCCCTCCAGGGCGATGTGCGCGAGCACGTCGAAGCCCTGCGCGCCGTGGGCGCCGTTCCTGTCCCGGTGCGCCGGGCGAACGAGCTGGCCTCGGTCGACGGGCTCATCCTGCCCGGCGGGGAGTCCACCGCCATTGCCCACCTGCTGCGGGTCTTCGAGCTCATGGAGCCGCTGCGCGCGGCGATCGGTGACGGCCTGCCCGTCCTCGGCACGTGCGCCGGCATGATCCTGCTCTCCGACACCATCGCCGACCCGGCCGTGGTGCGCGGTCAGGAGCAGGAGAGCATCGGCGGACTCAATGTCACCGTGCGCCGCAACGCCTTCGGGCGACAGGTTGACAGCTTCGAGCAGGACCTGGAGCTGGCCGCCTGGGGTGAATCGCTGCCCGGGCCCTCGAGCGTGCGTGCCGTGTTCATCCGCGCGCCCCGCATCGAGGAGGTGGGCGAGGGCGTGAGCGTTCTGGCCACCGTGGACGGGCACCCCGTCGCCGTGGCGCAGGGGAATCTCGTCGCGACGTCGTTCCACCCGGAATCGGCTGGGGAGACGGCGCTGCACGCGTGGCTCGCCGCTGCGGCAGGTCGGCGAGCGGCGGGCCGCCCGGCCTAGTGGCCCACCACCAGAATCGGAGTGGGTTCGGTACGGTTTTTCGCGAGAAAACGTACCGAACCCACTCCGATGTTGCTTGGGGGCTGGGTCAGCCCTGGATCAGGCCCCGACGGCGCAGCAGGAACGCCGGATCCGCATCCCGGCCGCGGTAGGCGCGGAAGGACTCGAGCGTGTCGCGCGTATTGCCGCGCGAGAGGAACTCCTCGCGGAAGCGCTGGCCGGCCGCCCGCACGTCCGGCTGCTCCTCGAACCAGGCCACCGTGTCGGCGTCCAGCACCTCGGCCCAGAAGTACGAGTAGTACCCGGCCGAATACCCGGACTCGAAGATGTGCTGGAAGTAGCCGCTGCGGTAGCGCGGCGCGATCGCCTCCGGGTCGAAGCCGTGGGCGCGCAGGGCCGCGTCCTCGAAGGCGAGCGGATCCTCGACCCGCTCGCCGGGCGCCAGGGTGTGCCACGCCAAGTCCAGCAGGGAGGCACCCAGGTACTCGGTGGTGCTGAAACCCTCGCCCCACTGCGCGGCGGCCGCCAGCGCCTCGAGCGCCGCGGCCGGCAGGGCCTCGCCCGTGCGCCAGTGCTTGGCGTAGTGGGGGAGCACCTGCGGATGCCTGGCCCACATCTCGTTGACCTGGCTCGGGAATTCAACGATGTCGGTGGGGATCGCCGTGCCGGCCAAGGACGGGTAGGCGGCGGCGGAGAAGAGTCCGTGCAGGGCGTGGCCAAACTCGTGGAAGAGGGTGTTGACCTCGTCCAGCGTGCACAGCGCCGGCTCGCCCGCAGGCGGCTGGGGGATGTTCAGGTTGTTCATCACCACGGGGCGTTCGCCGAGGGCGCTGGCTCCATCGCGCAGCGAGTTCATCCAGGCGCCGCCGCGCTTGGTCGGGCGGGCGAAGAAGTCGCCGATGAAGAGCCCGAGCCCCGTGCCGTCCTCATCGAAGACCTCCCACACGCGGGCGTCCGGGTGGTGCACCGGCAGATCGGGGCGCGGCGTGAAGCTCAGCCCGTAGACGAGGCCGGCGGCGCGGAACACGCCCTCGTGCAGCACGCGCTCGAGCTCGAAGTAGTCCTTCAGGGCCCCGGCGTCCACGCCGAAGTCCCGGGCCGCGACGGCGTCGAGGCCTGCGGGGCGATCCCACGCGTTGACGGGCGTGCCCGTCACCTCGGCGATGCGCGCGTCCTCCGCCCGCGCGTTGGCGACGGCCGGCGCCACGGCCCGCGAGAGCAGTTCCTCGACCCGCTCGAGGCGGGTTTCCGAGCGGGTCGCGAGGGTCGCCGCCGCGTGGTGCGGGTAGCCAAGCAGCTGGGCGCGCTCGGCGCGCAGGGCCGAGATCTCCACGGCCAGCGCTAGCGTCCCGCCCGGCGAGGCGTCGCCGCGGGAGACGGAGGCAGTGTGCAGGCGCTCGCGGCTCGCACTGTCGCCCAACTCGGTGAGGGCCGGCTGCACGCTCGGGAGGATGAGCGTGAGCAGGTGCCCCTCCACGCCGTCGCGCTCGGCGGCCGCGGCGGAGGAGGCCAGGGCCGAGACGGAGAGCCCGGCGGCCTCCTCGGCACTCAGCAGCACCGCGGCGTCGTTCATGTCCTCGCTCACGCGCTGCCCAAAGCGCGTGCTCAGGGCCGAGATGCGGTCGTTGAGCTCGCTCAGGCGGGCCCGGCCCGCCTCGTCCAGCTCCGCGCCTGCCAGGCGCCGGCGGATGAGGGTCTGCTCGGCCAGGCGCGCCTCCTCGCCGCTCAAGGCCGCAATGTCCACCTCGGCGAGCCTCCGCGTGAGCCCCGGATGCAGCGTCAGCACGTCGTCGTGGGCGCTGCCGAGTTCCGAGATCACCAGCTCCGCGTCCTTCATCGCGGCCGTGCCGTGCGAGGGGATGATGTTCCACGCCGCGCCCATGGCGCGGCGCAGGATCGGGGCACTGCGCTCCAGGACGCCGAAGGTGTTCTCGAAGCTCGCCGGTTCTTGACTGTTCGCGATCGCCTCGACGTTCGCCAACTGCTCGGCGATGCCCTAGCGGACGCCGTCGATCAGGTCCTGCGCCGTGATGGTGTCAAGGGGCGGCAGCTCGTAGGGGAGGGGGCTCGGGTGGGTGAAGACCGGACTCATGGGCACCAGCGTGCCACGCCTTCCGGGCGCCGTGCGCGGGGCGAGGCGCGCCCGGACGTTAGAATGGGCGGGATCCGTTGTGCACGCTCAGCCAAGCGACCGCGCCCGTGAGGCGTTCGCGGCACTTGAGAAGGGCCTCGTGCGCAACGCGCAGAACTTGCCACCTTCAGACACAAGGAGCCACATGTCCGGGCACTCCAAATGGGCCACTACCAAGCACAAGAAGGCGGCCATCGACGCCAAGCGTGCCAAGGCCTTCGCGCAGTACATCAAGAAGATCGAGGTGGCCGCCCGCGCCGGCGGCGCCGACATCGCCGGCAACCCGGGCCTCGAGCTTGCCGTGTCCAAGGCCAAGAAGAACTCGGTTCCGGCCGCGAACATCGATCGCGCCATCAAGCGCGGCGCCGGCCTGACCGGTGAGGTCGTCGACTACACCGAGATCATCTACGAGGCGCGCGGCCCGCAGGGTTCCGCCCTTCTCGTGGAGTGCCTGACCGACAACAAGAACCGCGCCGCGTCCGAGACGCGCGTGGCCATCACCCGCAACGGCGGCACGATCGCCGATCCGGGCTCGGTCCAGTTCCTCTTCGCCCGCAAGGGTGTTGTGCTGCTCCCCAAGGGCGAGAACACCGAGGATTCGCTCCTCGAGATCGTCCTCGAGGCCGGCGCCGACGCCGAGGAGGTCGTGGACAACGGCGAGAGCTTCTCCATCATCTCCGAGCCCAGCGATCTGCGCGCCGTGGCCGAGGCCCTGGACGCCGCAGGCATCGAGTACGAGACCGATGAGGTCGAGTTCGTGCCGTCCATGAAGGTCGAGCTGGACGCCGAGGGCGCTCGCAAGTTCTTCAAGCTCGAGGAGGCCCTCGAGGAGTTGGACGACGTGCAGAACGTGTACTCCAACGTCGACATCTCGGCCGAGGTCCTGGCCGAGCTCGAAGAGGACTGAGCGATGCCGCTGCGGGTGGTCGGGGTGGATCCCGGCCTCACCCGCTGCGGCCTCTCGGCGGTGGACGTCGAGCCCACGCGGTCGGCGTCCCTCGTTGACGTGACCGTGGTGGGCACGGCGTCCACTGTTGCGTTGGACCGGCGGGTCCTCGCCATTGCCGACGCGATCGATGCGTGGCTGGACAGGCATCGTCCGGACGCCGTCGCGATCGAACGCGTCTTCACCTACACCAACGTCTCAAACGTCATGGGCACGGCCCAGGCCATGGGCGTGGTGCTGGCCGCCGCCGCGCGTCGCGGCATCCCGGTGGGCCTTCACACGCCCACCGAGGTCAAGGCCGCCGTGACGGGTTCTGGACAGGCCGACAAGGCAACGGTCACCGCCATGGTGACCAAGATCCTGAAGCTTGCCGAGCCGCCCAAGCCGGCGGATGCGGCGGACGCCATCGCGATCGCCCTGGCCCACGCCTGGCGTGGTGCGGCGCCCGGCTCGCTCGCCGCGGCGTCGTCGGGCACCGCCGGCGGGCTCACGCCCGCCCAGCGCGCCTGGGCCCAGGCCCAGGCCAAGGCCTCCGGCGGAGGCCGCCGGACCGAGGAGGCCAGGCTCCGGGCGCTCGCCAAGCGCGGCCGCTAAGGCCCGTGCGTTGAAGGGCGCTCGACGACGCGTGGCGCGCCTGGGGCGCGCCCCGCCCCGTACCGGCTACGATCATCGAAGAGATCTTCGAATCCCGCCAGCGGGCGGGCACGCGTGCGGGCGCAGCTGGCCCGCGAGAGGGAAGGGCAGCATGATCGCTCAATTGACCGGGACGGTCGCCTCCACCCAGCTCAACTCGCTCGTCCTCGACGTGGGAGGCGTGGGCTACCTGGTGCACTCCACGCCGCGCGCGCTGGCCGGGTGGCGTGAGGGCGAGCCGGCCACGGCGTACACCGCGCTCGTGGTGCGCGAGGACTCCATGACCCTCTTCGGCTTCGACACGCCGCGGGACCGCGAGACCTTCGAGATTCTCGTCTCGGTGCAGGGCATCGGCCCGCGCCTGGCCCTCGCGATCCTTGCCGTCCACGCGCCTGAGTCGATCGCCGTGGCCGCGGCCAACGAGGACACCAAGGCGTTCACGCAGGTTCCGGGCATCGGCCCCAAGGGCGCCCAGCGCATCGTGCTCGAGCTCAAGGGCAAGCTGCACCCCACGGGCGAGCTTCCCGCCGTCACCACCGCCGCACCAAGCGCGCAGGACGCCCGCACCGCCCAGGTGCTCGAGGCGCTTGTTGGCCTCGGCTGGAGCGAGAAGGACGCAGGCAAGGCGCTCGACGCGGCCCTCAAGGACGATCCCTTCCTTGAGCAGGCCTCCGTGCCCGTGCTCCTGCGCTCCGTGCTGGCCGGCATCGGCCGCGGCGTCGGCGTCAAGGCCGGCCGCTGATGAGCGAGTCGCTGACCTCCTCCGGGCAGGAACCGGAGGAGCGCGCCCTCGAGGCGGCCATGCGCCCCAAGAACCTCGACGAGTTCGTGGGGCAGCCGCGCGTTCGGCAGCAGCTCTCGCTCGTGCTGGAGGCCTCGAAGCTGCGCGGACGCGTGGCCGACCACGTGCTGCTCTCCGGCCCCCCAGGCCTCGGCAAGACCACCCTCGCCATGATCGTCGCGAGCGAGATGCAGGCGCCGCTGCGCATCTCCTCCGGCCCGGCCATCCAGAACGCCGGCGACCTCGCCGCCATCCTGTCCTCGCTCACCGAGGGGGAGGTGCTCTTCCTCGACGAGATCCACCGCCTCTCCCGCCCCGCCGAGGAAATGCTCTACCTCGCCATGGAGGACTTCCGGGTCGACATCGTGGTGGGCAAGGGCGCCGGCGCCACGGCGATCCCGCTGGAGCTGCCGCCCTTCACGCTGGTCGGCGCGACGACCCGCGCCGGCCTGCTGCCCGCGCCGCTGCGCGACCGCTTCGGCTTCACGGGGCACCTCGAGTTCTACTCGCAAGACGAGCTGGAGCTGGTGCTGCGCCGCTCCGCCGTCATGCTTGACCTCACGGTCACGCAGGCAGGCTTCGCCCAGATCGCCTCGCGCTCGCGCGGGACCCCGCGCATCGCCAACCGCCTGCTGCGCCGCGTGCGCGACTGGGCGCTCGTCCACGGGCAGCACACCATCGACGCCAAGGCGGCCGGGGCGGCCCTGGACATGTACGAGGTGGACGCGCGCGGCCTCGACCGGCTCGACCGCGCCGTGCTGACCGCCCTGTGCCAGAAGTTCGGCGGCGGGCCCGTTGGCCTCTCGACCCTGGCGATCGCCGTGGGGGAGGAGGCCGAGACGGTGGAGGAGGTCGCCGAGCCCTGCCTGGTGCGCGAGGGCCTGCTGGGGCGCACCCCTCGCGGCCGCGTCGCGACGGCCGCCTCGTGGCGTCACCTCGGCCTCGCGGCCCCCGACGGGGCTCCCGGGGCGTGGGGCGACACCGAGCCGCTCCTGTGAGCACGCGGGCAATTGTGGTGTGTCGCCTGCGTCACGCCGCCTCGGCGGTATGCTGATGGCCATGTGTGCCCGCCCCGGTCGTGGTACACCGTGGCAGTACTGACCTCTTAACGGACGGATTTCCCCTCGTGACGCTCTCCTTCCTGCTCGCTGAAGAAGCAGCTCAGCAGCAAGCCTTCAACCCGATGATGCTGGTCCTGCTGGCGCTCTTTGCCGTCATGATCTTCATGATGTTCCGCAACCGCAAGAAGGCCACGGCCGCCGCGGAGGAGCGCAAGAACCAGCTGGTTCCCGGCGCCGAGCTCATGACGACCGCCGGCATCTACGGCACGGTGCGCTCCGTCGACACGGAGAACAACCGTCTGGTGCTCGAGGTGGCCCCCGGCAACGAGATCACCTTTGACATGCGCGCCGTGGCCCAGATTGTCTCCTCGCCGGCCGCCATCGTCGCCGATTCCCCGGCCGATGCCGCCGCTGCGCTGAGCACCGAGGCCGACGAGGCCGACCGCCAGCGCGAGCAGGACGGCGAGAACGGTACCGACCGCAACCGCGACTGACCTCTTCTCTCACCGCGTGGGCGCCCCTGATCGGGGCCGCCCACGCGGTGTTTGACCGAAAAACGAAGGACATCCATGGCATCCACTGCCCCTGTCCGCCACGCACGCAAGGCGTTGCTGTGGCTGGGCATCATTCACCTGGTGCTCTTTGCGGTGCTCACGACCGGCGTGGTGCTCAGCAACACCAAGGTCATCGGTGAGAACGCCGCAAGCTTCGAGCCCAAGCTCGCCCTCGATCTCCAGGGTGGCACCGAGATGATTTTGGCGCCCCAGCTCGAGGACCCGAACGCGAGCATCGACGCAGATCAGCTCGCCCAGGCCGTCTCGATCATCCGCGAACGCGTGAGCGGCGCGGGCGTGAACGAGGCCCAGGTGTCGACGCAGAACGGCCGCAACATCGTTGTGACGATGCCGGGCGAGATCAGCACCGAGCAGCGCGACCTCATCAAGTCCTCGGCGCAGATGGAGTTCCGTCCCGTGCTGACGGCCTCCCAGACCATCACGGCCGTGCCGGAGGAGAGCCGCACCAAGGACGCGGATCTGCCCAAGCCCACGGCCAAGGGGGATCCGAACAACGGTTCGGACACCAACTGGATCACCGCCGAGTGGGTCAAGAAGTTCGAGGCCTGGGATTGCCTCACGGAGATGAGCAGGACGCCGCGCACGCAGTTTGCAGCCGACGGCCCGGCCATCGCGTGTGAGATCGATGCCAATGCGGGCATGGCCGTGAAGTACCTGCTGGGTCCGGTCGAGGTGAAGGGCGCCGACATCTCGAGCGCCTCCTCCGGCCAGGTCACCAACTCGCAGGGCTACAACACGGGCGCCTGGGGCGTGAATCTGTCCTTCAACTCCGAGGGCACCGCCGACTTCAAGAAGGTCACGCAGCGCCTGACCTCGCTCGAGTCGCCGCGCAACCAGTTCGCGATCGTGCTCGACGGCTCGGTGGTCTCCGCCCCCGTCTCGCAGGCCATCATCACCGACGGCAACTCGCAGATCACCGGCAACTTCACGCAGCAGAGCGCCGCCCAGCTGGCGCAGCAGCTCAAGTACGGTGCGCTGCCGATGTCCTTCACGATCCAGTCGGATCAGCAGGTCTCCGCGACGCTCGGCACCGATCAGCTCAAGATGGGCCTCATCGCCGGCCTCATCGGCCTGATCCTCGTGGCGATCTACTCCTTCTTCCAGTACCGCCTGCTCGGCTTCGTCACGATTGCCTCGCTGCTCATCGCGGGCCTGCTGACGTACCTGGCCATTGCCCTGCTTGGCTGGAGCGCCGACTACCGCCTCTCGCTCGCCGGCGTGGCGGGCATCATCGTGGCCATCGGCCTCACCGCCGACTCGTTCATCGTGTACTTCGAACGCATCCGCGATGAGCTGCGTGACGGTCGCTCGCTCACCCTCGCGGTGGAGAACGGCTGGTCGCGAGCCAAGCGCACCATCATGGCCTCCAAGGCCGTGAACCTGCTGGCCGCCGTGGTCCTGTACTTCGTGTCCGTCGGCAACGTGAAGGGCTTCGCCTTCACCCTGGGCCTCACGGCCGTCGCCGACCTCGTGGTCGTCTTCCTGTTCACGCACCCCGTGATGCAGATCCTGGCCAAGACGCGCTTCTTCGGCGAGGGCCACAAGCTCTCCGGCCTGGATCCGTCGCTGCTTGGCGCCGAGCCGCTCTACCGCGGCGCCGGCACCTTCCGCGAGCGCAAGGACCTGACCGAGGTCAAGGCCAAGGACCGCGGGGCCGCCAAGGAGGCGCAGCGCCGCATGACCATCGCCGAGCGCAAGCGGGCCGAGGAGCTCGAGCGCCGCGGTGGCGGCACCGCCACCGCCGTCAAGGACGAGATCGAGGAGGAGACCCGTGGCTAGTCTCGCAACGTGGGGCAATGAGCTCTACACGGGCAAGCGTTCCTACCAGTTCGTTGGGCGCCGCAAGCTCTGGTTCGCGATCGCGGCCGTGCTCGTCATCGCCTCGATCCTGGTTCCCGTCCTCAAGGGCGGCTTCAACCTCGGCATCGACTTCCGCGGTGGCAACGAGTTCCAGGTGCAGGGCGCCTCGACGACCCAGATCCAGCCCGGCGTGGACGCCGCGGCGAAGGCCATTCCCGGCATCACCCCGCACGTGACCCACCAGGCCGGCGAGACGATGCGCGTGCAGACCGAGACGCTCACCGCCGAGCAGTCCGAGGCCCTGCGCAAGGCGCTGGCCGAGGCCTACTCGACCACGGAGGCCAAGGTCTCGGTGAGCTCCATCGGCCCCACGTGGGGCCAGGACGTCTCGCGGCAGGCCGCCATCGGCCTCGTCGCGTTCATCGTGCTCGTCGCGCTGCTCATGGCGTTCTACTTCCGGACCTGGAAGATGTCGCTCGCCGCGATCGTCGGCCTGCTGACCGTCGTTATCATCACCGCCGGCGTGTACGCCGCCACGGGCTTCGAGGTGACCCCCTCGGCCATCATCGGCTTCCTCACCATCCTGAGCTACTCGCTCTACGACACGGTGGTGGTCTTCGACAAGGTCAGGGAGAACACGCACGATCACACCCAGCAGGCGAACCTCACGTTCGGCGAACAGGTGAACCGCGCGATCAACCAGACCCTGGTGCGCTCCATCAACACCTCGGTTGTGGCGATCCTGCCCGTCGGTGCGATCCTCTTCATCGGCTCCATGCTGCTCGGCGCCGGCACGCTCGAGGACCTCTCGCTTGCCATCTTCGTCGGCATCATCGTCTCCGCGCTGGCGACGCTGTTTGTGCAGGCCCCGCTCTACGCGCAGCTGCGCATCAACGAGCCGGCCAACAAGAAGCACGACGCCGCGATCCTGGCCTCGCGTGAGGCCTCCGAGGCGGTGGCAGCCTAAGCGCCGCCCTGACGGGCGGCCGCCCTGGGTCCAGATCCAGAGCGTGTCGCCCGTCATGCGCGCAAAACCACGCGCGCGAGTGTCCTAGGATGAAACGTCATCCGGCC
This sequence comes from Galactobacter sp., assembly GCA_022712075.1. Taxonomy (GTDB): domain Bacteria; phylum Actinomycetota; class Actinomycetes; order Actinomycetales; family Micrococcaceae; genus Galactobacter. The sequence continues at coordinate 4,353 of JALAHE010000163.1, read as the reverse complement.
CCCACGGGCCGGATGGCGTTTCTTGTTCCCCGCGCCAGACGCGGGAGATCTTTCGAGAGGGGACGATCGTGGCAGATCAGCCGCCCACGTCCAGTGCCCGCCCGGGCCGCACGTTTTCGCGCCTCGTGCGCTTTGCCGGCCGCTCTTCGCAGTCCTCGGCCCCTCCGATCCTCGAACCGCTGCTGCGCACGGTGCGCGCCAATTCCCCGCGCGAGGATCTGGACCTCATCACGCGCGCCTACACGGTCGCGGAGCGCCTGCACGACGGCGTGAAGCGCAAGTCGGGCGATCCGTACATCACGCACCCCGTCGCCGTCGCCACGATCCTGGCGGAGATGGGCATGACGGGCTCCACCCTGGCGGCGGCGCTGCTGCACGACACCGTGGAGGACACCGACTACTCGCTCGAGGAACTCACGCGAGACTTCGGCTCCGAGATCGCCATGCTCGTGGACGGCGTGACCAAGCTCGACAAGGTCAAGTACGGCCAGGCCGCGCAGGCCGAAACCGTGCGCAAGATGATCATCGCCATGGCGCAGGACATCCGCGTCCTCGTCATCAAGCTTGCCGACCGCACGCACAACGCCCGCACGTGGCGCTACGTCAACCCCGAGTCCGCGGCCAAGAAGGCCCGCGAGACCCTCGAGATCTACGCGCCCCTGGCCCACCGCCTCGGCATGAACACCGTGAAGTGGGAGCTTGAGGATCTCTCCTTCGCCGTGCTCCACCCCAAGGTGTACGAGGAGATCGTGCGCATGGTTGGCCAGCGCACCCCGGAGCGCGAGCGCTACCTGGGCCAGGTGCGCGAGGCCATCGACGAGGACCTGCGCGGCGCGCGAGTCAAGGCCACCATCACCGGTCGCCCCAAGCACTACTACTCGATCTACCAAAAGATGGTGGTGCGCGGGAAGGAGTTCGACGAGATCCACGACCTCATGGGCGTGCGCGTCCTCGTTGACTCCGTCAAGGACTGTTACGCCGTGCTCGGCGTGATCCATGCGCGATGGAACCCCCTGCCAGGGAGGTTCAAGGACTACATCGCCATGCCCAAGTTCAACATGTACCAATCGCTGCACACCTCGGTGATCGGTCCCGGCGGGCGCCCCGTCGAGGTCCAGATCCGCACGCACGACATGCACCGACGCGCCGAGTACGGCGTGGCGGCGCACTGGATGTACAAGGGCGCGGCCCGCGGCGAGGGCGGCGAAGAGGGCCAGGACATGAACTGGCTTCGTTCGCTCGTCGACTGGCAGAAGGAGACGCGCGATCCCGGGGAGTTCCTCGATTCGCTGCGCTACGAGATCTCGGCCGCCGAGGTCTTCGTCTTCACGCCCAAGGGCGAGGTCATGTCCCTCCCCGCCGGTTCAACGCCGGTGGACTTCGCCTACGCCGTGCACACGGAGGTGGGACACCGCACCATCGGCGCGCGCGTCAACGGCAAGCTCGTGCCGCTGAACACCGAGCTGCGCAACGGCGACTGGGTGGAGATCTTTACCTCGAAGGCGGAGGGTGCCGGGCCGAGCCAGGACTGGCAGGGCTTCGTCAAGTCCCCGCGCGCCCGGAACAAGATCCGCCAGTGGTTCACCAAGGAGCGCCGCGAGGAGGCGATCGAGAAGGGCAAGGATCAGCTCACCCGCGCCCTGCGGAAGAACGGTCTGCCGCTGCAGAAGCTCATGACCCATGAGACGCTGACGGCCGTGGCGCAGGAGCTGCACCACATCGACATCGCCGGGCTCTACGCCGCGGTGGGCGATGGTCACGTCTCGAGCCAGAACGTCCTGGAGCACCTGCAGGCGCTCGTGGGCGGGGCCGAGGTGGAGGACGAGGATGTCGAGGCGGCGATCCTCACGCAGCAGGGCGTCTCCAAGATCCCGCTGCACTCCGACTCCGGTGTCATCGTCCAGGGAACCTCCGACGTCATGGCCAAGCTGGCCCGCTGCTGCACGCCCGTGCCGCCGGATCCGATCTCCGGGTTCGTGACGCGCGGCTCCGGCGTCACGGTGCACCGCGCAGACTGCCCCAACATCACCAACCTGCAGGGGGAGGAGGCGGCCCGCGTCGTCGAGGTCTCGTGGGCCCCCACGGCCAAGAGCGTCTTCCTCGTGGAGATCCAGGTGGAGGCGCTCGATCGCACCTCCCTGCTCTCGGACGTCACCCGCGTGCTCTCCGAGAACCACGTGAACATCCTCTCGGCCTCCGTGAGCACCACGAAAGAGCGCACGGCGCTCTCGCGCTTCTCCTTCGAAATGGGGGACCCGCGCTTCCTCGGTCACCTGCTGACGGCGGTGCGCAAGATCGACGGCGTGTACGACGTCTACCGCACCGTGGCCGGGCAGCGGAAGGCCTGAACGCAGCGCTCCCAGCCCTCCTCGATGCGCCCCCGCGCCGCCGGTCCGAAGCCCTCCAGGGCCTCGACCGGCGGCGCTGCCGCGTCCCAGGCCCCAGCGGCCTGCAGGAGGGCCCGGACGGTGCTGGGCGCCGCGGCGCGCGCCGGCTCGCGCGCGGCCAGCAGCTCCACCGCCGAGCGCAGGGGGGTGCTGAGCCGCAGGCGGCCGAGATGCACGATCTGACGCCCAGGGGGCAGACCCTCCACGGCGCGCAGGGGAGGATCTCCCGTGCCGAGGCTGCGGTGGATGCGCCGCACGCGCACCACGCAGTGCGCGGGTGGCTCGCCGCCCAGCCACACCCAGGCCGCCGCCCCTTCGGCGACGACCGCCTCGGCCGGCGCCCGCTCGCACACCACCCCTTCGAGCAGGAGCGCCCGAGCCGCGAGGTCGGCCGGAGTCGCTCCCGCGCATAGCCACGCGCCCCACAGGGGCCTGGCCGCCGCATCGAGCAGCATCGCGGAGGCCTCCCCGGCGCTCAGCCCCAGCGCTTCAGGCGTTCCGAGGCTGGTACTCCAACTCTGCGGCGCCCGCTCGGAGGCCACGGGTCCACCGGGCCAAGCGGCGCTGTGCCGGCCGGGGGCGAGGCGGGCGGGGGAGAGGCTGGCATCCATCGCTCCATCGTCCGCCGGCGGGCGCGTGAACGCCACGGGGCCCGGCCGTCCTGTGGACAACCGGGCCCCGTGGCGTGCGGGAGCGGGGTGACTCAGCCGAGATCGCCGGCGGAGCGGCGCACCGTCTCGAGCCAGGCCTGGCGGGCCTCGAGGGCCTCCTTGGCCTTGGTCAGCGCGCGGGCGTCACCCTTGGCCTCGGCCTTGGCGACGTCGGCCTCGAGTTCGGAGATCGCGTCCTCGAGCTGGCTCAGCATCGAGTTGGAGCGGGCCTTCGTCTCGGGGTTGCTGCGGCGCCACTGCTCGTCCTCGGCGGACTTCACGGCGTCCTCGACCTGGCGGAGGGCCGACTCGACGCGCTGCAGATCGCCGCGCGGCACCTTGCCGGCCTCCTCCCAGCGATCGCGGATGGAGTTGAGCTGCTTCTGCGCCGTGGCCAGGTCCTTGACGGGCAGAAGGGCGCGGGCCTCCTCGAGGAGCGCCGCCTTGACCACCAGGTTGGCGCCGAACTCGGCGTCGATCGCGTCGTTGTCGGCCTTGCGGGCGGCGAAGAACACGTCCTGCGCGGCGCGGAAGCGCTGCCACAGGGCGTCGTCGTCGCGGCGGGAGGCACGCTTCGAGGCCTTCCACTCGTCCATGAGGCGGCGGTACTCGCGGGCCGTGTTGCCCCAGTCGGTGCTGCGCTGCAGCTCCTCGGCGCGGGCGATGAGCGCCTCCTTCTGCGCCTTGGCCTCCGAGTTGTCGGTGTCAAGCTTGGAGAAGAACGCGCGGCGGTGGCGGTCGAAGGTCGTGCGGGCTGCGCGGAAGCGCTTCCACAGGGCATCCTCCGTGGAGCGGCCAACGCGGTGGCCCGTCTTCTGCTCGGCCTTCCAGTCCTCGAAGAGCTCCGCCATGCGGGCGCTCGAGACCTTCCACTGCACCTGTGCCGGCGGGCGGCCGGCCAGCTCCTCGGCCTCGGCCACGATGGCCTCGCGCTTGGCGAGGGCCTCGGTGCGCAGCTTGTCGGCGTTGCGGCGCTCGTCGGCGCGGAGGTTCTCCACGGCAACACGCAGGTTCTCGGTGCGGGCCTCGAGGGCGGCGATGTCGCCGACGACCTTGCGCTCCTTGACCGCGGCGTCGATCGTGTCGAGGGTCTTGGGCATGTCGCCGGAGGGGGCCTTCGCGACGACGCGCTGCTCCAGCAGCATGATCTGGGCGACCAGGTCGTCGTACTTGCGCACGAAGTAGGCAAGCGCCTCGTCGGCGGTCTTGTCGGGGTACTGGCCAACGGCCACCTCGGTACCGTCCACCGTCACGAAGACGTGGCCGTCCTCGCTCACGCGGCCAAACTTGCGGGCCTCCTCGAGGGAGGTGCTGGG
>JALAHE010000162.1 GCA_022712075.1 Galactobacter sp. | reverse complement strand
GTACGTGACCCTCGTGGAGCCCATCGGCAAGGCGGCCGCCCTCTTTTCGCGCTTCGTTGGTCGGGTCATTCATGGCATCCAGGGCGTCGACGCGCCCGTCACGGTGGATCGCGCGCTCTTCTCCTTGTGGGGGCAGGGGATCGGCGCCGAGATCATGGGGCGGCGCAAGTTTGGCCCGCAGGAGGGTCCGTGGCCCGACGACGGGTGGCAGGGTTGGTGGGGCGAGGAACCGCCCTTCCTGACCCCCACCTTTGTGCTGACGCACCACCCGCGCGAGGCGATTTCGTTCGAGAACGGCACGAGCTTCAGCTTCATCGACGCCTCACCCCACGAGGCGCTCGCGCTGGCGCAGGACGCCGCCGGCGGGCTCGACGTGCGCCTCGGCGGCGGTCCGAGCAGCGTTCGCGAGTTCCTGAAGGCTGACTTGGTGGACTTCCTGCATCTCGCGATCGTCCCCGTGGTGCTGGGCGCCGGCGTGCGGTTCTGGGATCAGTTGGAGGGCCTTCACGATCGCTTCGACGTGGAGACCGTGAGCACGGCTTCCGGCCTCACACACCAGCTGTACAACCGCCGCCCGCGCGACTAACCGGGGCGCCGGGTGCGCTAGGCGGCGCGGCTGAAGGTGGCGCGGTAGGCGCGCGGGGAGCTGCCGAGCGCCGCCTGGAAGTGCTGGCGCAGCGAGGCGCCGGTGGCAAAGCCGACCTGTGCAGCCACCCTGTCCACCGCGAGATCGGTGGTCTCGAGGAGCCCCCGGGCCCTGGCCACGCGTTGCGCCACGAGCCACTTGCCCGGGCTGACGCCGGCCTCCGCGCTGAAGCGCCGGGAGAAGGTCCGCGCGCTCATGCCGGCCCTTCTGGCCCAGTCTTCGAGGCCGATCGCCGTGTCCAGGTGCTCGAGCGCCCAGGCGCGGGCCTCGGAGGTTCCGCTCTCGCCCGCCGGGGGCAAGGGCGCCTCGATGTACTGCGCCTGGCCGCCGTCCCGGTACGGCGGGACCACACACTGCCTGGCCACCGTGTTGGCCACGGCCGCCCCGTGGTCGGAGCGCACGATGTGCAGGCACACGTCCACGCCGGAGGCCGCGCCCGCCGAGGTGAGCACATCGCCGTCGTCCACAAACAGGACGTCGGGGTCCAGTCGAACCTGCGGGAAGCGCGCGCGGAACGCCGAGGTGAGACGCCAGTGCGTCGTGGCCGGGCGCCCGTCCAGGAGCCCGGCGGCGGCCAGGATGAACGCTGCGGTGCAGATCGACACGATGCGTGCGCCGGGGCGAACCCGTCCAAGGGCCGCGATCACCGTTGGGTTCAGCGAAGCCGGGATGAAGTCGGTGTCGATCGACGTGATGATCACGATGTCCGCGTCCTCCAGCAGCTCGGGGCCGTGCCCCACCGTGACGCTGAAGTCGGAGGCCGTGCGCACCGGGCCGCCGTCCACGCTGCACGTGGCCACGGTGTACAGGCCGGGTACCGCCTCGAAGATGCGGCTCGGAATGCCGAGTTCGAAGGGGTAAGCGCCGTCGAGCGCCAAGACCGCCACCCGCTGCGGGCGCTGAGGATCCGTCATGGCGCGATCTTATCGAATGTTGTCATTCTTGCCATTTTTACGCACCCCAAACCCCGGCAGGCTGGAGCCATGACAACGGAACGCACCATGCTCACCTCCACCCAGCAGACCCTCGGCGGCCCCGAGGCCCTCGAGATCGCCACCGTGCCCGTGCCCACGGCTCGCCCCAACGAGATCCTCGTCCGCGTCCACGCCGCGGGCCTGAACCCGACCGATTGGAAGCACCGCGCCACTGGCGGCTTCCTGGGCCAGCCTCCCTTCACCCTGGGCTGGGACGTCTCCGGCGTCGTCGAGGCCGTCGGCATCGGCGTAGCGAGTTTTGCCCCGGGCGATGAGGTCTTCGGGATGCTCTCCTACCCCTTTGGTCACGGCTCGCACGCCCAGTACGTCTCCGCGCCGGCCAGCTGGTTCGCCCCCAAGCCGCGTGGCGTCGACCACGTGCAGGCGGGTGCCCTGCCGCTCGTCGCGCTCACGGCCTGGCAGGCCCTGAACCGCTACGCCCACCTCAGGGCAGACCAGCGCATCCTCATCCACGCGGGTGCCGGCGGCGTGGGCCACGTCGCCATCCAGATCGCCAAGGCACTCGGCGCGCAGGTGATCGCCACCGCGAGCGAACCCAAGCACTCCTTCCTGGCCGAGCTCGGAGCGGACGAGGCCATCGACTACCGGGCCGAGGACGCCATCGAGCGCGCAGGCGTCGTGGACGTTGTCCTCGACACGCAGGGAGGCGAGACGGCGCTCCGCTCGCTCTCGGCGCTGCGCCCCGGCGGCGTGCTCGTCTCCACGATCCCGTTCGCCTCCCCGGAGCTGCTCGCGGAGGCCGCCCGCCTGGGCGTGCGGGTGATTCCCTTCCTCGTCGACGCCTCGCGCGCGGATCTCGAGGCGCTCACGCCGCTCATCGAGGACGGCCGCCTGCGCGCCACGATCGCCGCGACCTTCGCTCTGGAGGACATCGCGGAGGCACACCGCCTCGGCGACACCAACCGCACCAGCGGCAAGATCGTGCTTGATCTCGCCTGAGCGGAGCCGTTCCCCACGGCGGGTGGATCGCCTGAGGCGATCCACCCGCCGTCGTCCACTCTCACCCGTTCCCGTGGCGGCCCCGGCTTGCTATCTTGGCGGCACCACAACGGTGCCATGAATGAGGGGGAATCATGGGAGCAGAAGTGCACGACGACGCTGCGGCGCTCACGCAACTGGGGCAATGGTGGGCGGATCACGGTTTTGATGACCCGACGAGCGAGTTCTGCATCCTCTTCGATGGCTCCGGCCCGGACGAGGACGAGGAGGAGCGGGCCGAGGCGGTGCGCCTCATCGACCAGCTGGGGCTCGAGCGCGTAGAACCGCGCGACCGCGGGGCGGGTGGCGAGATCTGGGTCCGCTACGACGATCGCCTCCGGGCGGAGATCGATCGCTGGGCCTGAGCCCGGGCGGTCGTGGGCGCCGTGAACGGCACGGCAGCCACGGCCCGACGGCGGTCGCTTGCGTCAGAACAGGGAGTTCAGTTCGCCGTAGCCCAAGGGAGCGGCCGACGCCGTGAAGATGCCGCCGGTCGGCGTCGCTGCCGCCGCGTCGCGGAGCGCTGCGTAGGCCAACTCGGCCAGGCCGGAGCCCCAGCTGATCCGGGCCACGCCGAGCGCGGCGAGCTCGTCGAGGGACGGGCCACCGGGGGAGAGCATCACGTTGAGCGGGGCGTCGAGGCCCCGCACCAGGGCGGCGATCGCGCCCGCCGACACAGCCCCGGGAGCAAACACGCCGTCGGCGCCGGCCCCCACGTAGGCCCGCCCGCGGCGCAGGGCCTCGCCGACGAGGTCCTCCTCGCCCGCGGCGCCTGCCAGGAACACGTCGGTGCGTGCGTTGATGAACAGCTCCGCTCCGCACGAGTCCCTCACCGCTGCAAGGTGCGCCGCAAACTCCTCGGGCGAGCGCCGCCCGTCCTCCAGGTTCACCCCGACCACGCCCAGCTCCATGGCTGCGGCAACCATCGCCGCGGTCTCGGAAGGTGAGGCGCCGTAGCCGCCCTCGAGGTCCGCGGTGACCGGAGTGCCGCCGGCGGCGCGCACGATCCGCGCGAGCGAGGCGAGGGCCTCCGCCCGACCCAGCCCGCCGCCGTCGGGCAGGCCGAGCGACCAGGCGATCCCCGCGCTCGTCGTGGCAACGGCGGGCGCTCCGGCGCGCGCCACGAGCGCGGCCGAGGCGCCGTCCCAGGCGTTGGCGAGCACGAGGGGCGAGCCGGCGACGTGGAGGGAGCGGAAGCGGGCAAAGGTCTCGGGGGAGGTCATGCCCTCAGCCTGCCTAGGGCGTCCACGGGGCGCTGGCGGTTTTCAGCCCGCTTCCTCGACCCTGCTCAGGGGCGCCAAGGGGTTCCGCACGGGGCGGCCGCGTGGCAGGGTGTCGCGCATGAACCCCAGCGAAGCCTTTCCGCGCCACGTCTTCGACGCCCTCGGCGTGGAACCGCGCCCGTTCACCGACAAGCTCCCCGGCGACATCATGGTCGTGGACAAGGCCCCGCCCGGCGGGCCGCGGACCATCATGACCCTGGGGGCCTCGCGAATGCCCACGGACTCCGGCGAGAGGGTCGAGCTCGCCGTCGAGGTGGTTGACGGTCAGGAGGGAGCGGCCTTCGCGGCCTTCGACATCGTCTGCCAAGACATCGCCGAGAACCGCCGGGTTCCGCCGGTGGGAGCGCCCTGGCGCAACGGCACGCCGTTCCTGAACGGTACCGACATCTCTGCCCTGCTGGTCACGCCCTCCCGCTGGGGCGCGTCCTTCGACGAGGTGCGCGAGCCCGATGGAACGCTCGCCGGCCACGTGCGCACGCTGCGCCTCCTCACCGACGCCGAGGCGGAGTACGTGCTCGAGCACGGCTGGGACGGGCTCTTGGCCGCCGCCGGTTCGCTCGACGCGCTCCTGGATGCGCGCCGAGCGAGCGTCGTGAGCGCCGAGGCCGCGCGCGGCGCCCGCACCATCGGCGGCGAGATTCCCGTCTTCCTGAGCAAGCTCCACGCCGAGCACCCGCCCCGCTTGGTGACCTACACGGGCGCGGACCTGCGCAGCGTCGTCGGTCTGGAGTCGCCGGAGTACATGAACGACTCCTCGAACCACGAGGTGATCTCCCGTTCCGAGTTCCTGCGCCGCTTCCCGTTCGTCGCGGACTTCCTGAACGCCGCCAGGCCGGGCCAGACGGGTTTCTTCGCCGACCAATCAGGGGCGTACGTCCTCGAGGACGACT
>JALAHE010000161.1 GCA_022712075.1 Galactobacter sp. | reverse complement strand
CTGGCCCCCCCCCCCGCGGGGGGGGGGTCATGCCCTCTCCCGGCCTCCCCGCCCCGCGCCCCCCCCCCCGGGGGCCCCCCCCCCGGCCCCCTCCCGGGGGGGGGGCCTTTTCGGGGGGGCCCCCCGGGCGGGGGGCGGGGCGCTGCTGACTCACGAGGCCAGCCTACGGCGCGGCGGGGTCCGCGCCCGCGCCGGCCCGGGCCCGCGCCGCGGTCTCGTCCACCACCACATGCGTGAACAGCTCGGCGCGTAGCGCGCCGAGCAGGCCGGGCACCTTGCCGCGCCCGTGCACCACGCCGAGGCGGTGGGGGACGGTGCTCAGCGTGTCGAAGGTGGGGCCGGTAGAGCGCGCGTTGAGCGCGATGCCGTCGTGGGTGCCGTCCGCGCGGAAGAAGCGAGTCGCGATGTCACCCACCACCCCCTCCTTCTCGATGAGCCTGTAGTCCTCCTCGTCCAGGAAGTCGCCGTCGTAGAGGTGGCTCGTCACCGTCGCGTTGAGCGAGCCGATGCCGGCCACCATGAGGTGCATGCGGCGCTGCAGGTGGACGATGCGCGAGATGGAACGCTCCTTCCACAGCAGCTCGCGGGCGGCCGGATCGTCAAAGAACGCGGGGACGGGGAAGGACTGCAGGGAGCCGTCGTAGGCGTCGGCGAAGCGGCGCAGGATGCTCGCCGCGTAGTCCTCGCCCGTGGAGGTGGGGGAGCCGGCGCCGTTCAGCTGGACGAAGGTCAGCCCGCTCGTGGGGTGGCGGCCGAGGCGCTGTGAGAGCGCGCGGACCGTGGTGCCCCAGGCCAGCCCCACGACAGAGTTTGGCTTGACGAGGTGCGCCACGACCGACGCGGCGACGGACGCCACGCGGTCGAGTTCCTGCTCGGGGGAGTCGCCAACGATGGTGGGGACCACGGTGAAGCGCACGCCGTGGCGCTCGGCGAGGAGCTGGGCCAGATCCCGGACGCCGTGCGTCGGATCGTGCAACCGGATCTCCACGATGCCGCGGTCACGGGCCTCGGACAGGGCGCGCGAGACGGTGGACCTGGATACGCCCCAATCGCGCGCCAGGGAGTCCATGGTGCGTTGCTCTTCGTAGTAGCCCTTGGCAATCGCCAGGAGCATCGCGGAGCGGCGCTGTTGCTCGTTTGTTCCGCCCAAGGTTCTGTTCATCTTGCCTCCTTGCACGTATGTGCGTTGGGCTTGATCGTACTTGCACGGGAGTCAAGGATCGGGAAGTGACGGCCGCAACACGGCCGCGCCGCGCGAGCGGCAACCGAGCAGTTCCACGGAGGACCACCATGTCAGGACAGGCGAACTCAGTTCCCGGCTCCCTCAACGCGCCCGCACCCCAGGGTGGCGCAGAACGATCCAGCGTGGCGGCCCTGCGTGAGCGCCCGCGCGCCCAGGTCCTCATCATCGGCGGCGGCGTCAACGGCGTCGGCACGTACCGCGATCTGGCCCTGCAGGGCATCGACGTCGCGGTCGTGGAGGCGGCTGACTACGCCAACGGCGCGTCCGGCGCCTCGAGCCACATGATTCACGGTGGCATCCGCTACCTCGAGAACGGCGAATTCCGCCTGGTCCACGAGTCCGTCGTGGAACGCAACCGCCTCCTCAAGCTGGCGCCGCACTACGTGCGCCCCCTCCACACCTCGGTGCCCATGCGCAAGGTCTTCTCCGGCCTGCTCAACGCGCCCATGAAGTTCCTCTTCCACAAGCAGGGCAAGCCCGCCGAGCGCGGCGCCATCGTCATCAACCTCGGCCTGACGATGTACGACATCTTCTCCGGCGCCGGCCGCGTGGCCCCCAAGCACTCCTTCACGTGGGGCCGCAAGAAGGTCGCCGAGGAGATGCCGCAGCTGCGCCCCGACACGAAGTACCTGGGCACCTACTATGACGCCTCCGTGCACAATCCGGAGCGCCTCATCATGGACCTCGTCACCGAGGGCGACGCCACGGGCCACGGCCGCAGCGCCAACTACGTCCGCGCGGTGGGCCACTCCGCCGAGGGCGTCGTGCTGCGCGACGAGATCTCCGGTGAGGAGTTCGCGTTTGCAGCAGACGTGGTCATCAACGCCACGGGCAACTGGGTCGATCCGACCAATGAGGCCCTCGGCAAGGCCACGCGCCTCATGGGTGGCACCAAGGGCAGCCACATCGTCCTTGACCACCCCGAGCTGCTCGAGGCCACCCGCGGCCGCGAGATCTTCTTCGAGCACGAGGATGGGCGCATCGTGCTCATCTACCCCATGCTCGGCCGCGTGCTCGTGGGCACCACCGACCTGGACTCCGAGCCCGGCGCCGAGCCGGTCGCGACGGACGAGGAGGTCGAGTACTTCTTCGACCTGATCCACCACGTCTTCCCGCAGATCAAGGTGACGACGGACGAGATCGTCTACACCTTCTGCGGCGTGCGCCCGCTCCCGCGCCACGACGGCTCCACGCCGGGCGCCGTGTCCCGCGACTACCACATCGATCGCGCCGTGAACCATGGCCGCCCCATGCTCTCCCTCGTGGGCGGCAAGTGGACCACCTTCCGCGCGCTCTCCGAGACGCTCGCCGACGAGGCGCTCAAGGAACTCGGCGCCACGCGCAAGCTCTCCACCGAAAATCTGCCGATCGGCGGTGGCAAGGACTACCCTGAGGGCGAGGCCGCGCAGCAGCGCTACCTCGAGTCGCTGACCGATACGGGGCTTGGCCTGGGCCACGCCACCGTGCTTCTGGAGCGCTACGGCACCCGCGCCGCCGACGTCGCGGCCTTCCTCGCCGCCGGTGAGGACGCGCCCCTGTCCACCACGGACGAACTCAGCACCCGCGAACTCGAGTGGTTCGCCGCACAGGAGCAGCTGGGCCACACCGTGGACGTCTTCATCCGCCGCACCAACCTTGCCTTCCGAGGCCTCGTGACGCGCGAGATGATCAACGAAGTTTCCCAGGTGCTCTCCACGCACCTCGGGTGGGACGAGGCCCGCACCGCGGCCGAATCCCAGTTCGCCCAGGATGTTCTGGTCGAACGTCATCGCATGGCCTCCCTGGGGGCCAAGCTGTAGTCGCACCTGCAGTACAGAGGCCCTCCCGGCCGGGAGGGCCTCTTCCCGCACCCGGCGGCACATCTGCCGCCGACCTTGAAGGAGTCAATGATGTCTCTGGGACAAATCTTCCTGTCTGAGATGGCCGGCACGGCCATGCTCATTCTCCTGGGCTGTGGCGTCGTCGCCAACGTCGCCCTCGCCAAGACCAAGGGCAACAACGGCGGCTTCCTGATGGTGAACTGGGGATGGGGCCTGGCGGTCTTCGCCGGCGTCTACATCGCCTTCGCCTCCGGGGCTCACCTGAACCCGGCCGTCACCCTTGGCCTCGCCGTCTCGAAGGCCGGATCTGAGAATCCCGAGTTCGTTTCGGGCGTTGCTGTCGACTTCGCGTCGATCTCCATCTACATCATCGCGCAGTTCGTTGGTGCCTTCCTCGGCGCCGTCGCTTGCTGGCTCGCCTACAAGCAGCACTTCGATGAGGAGCCGGATGCCGCCAACAAGCTCGGCGTCTTCTCCACCGGCCCGGCCATCCGCAACAGCGGCTGGAACCTCGTCACCGAGGCCATCGGCACCTTTGTCCTCGTGAGCCTCGTCCTGACCTCGGGCTACACGGCCTCGGCCCTTGGCCCGCTGTTCGTCGCCCTCGTGATCGTCGGCATCGGCGCCTCCCTCGGTGGCCCGACGGGCTACGCCATCAACCCCGCCCGTGACCTCGGCCCCCGCATCGCTCACGCCGTGTTGCCGATCAAGGGCAAGGGCTCCTCGGATTGGTCCTACGCCTGGGTTCCGGTCGTCGGCCCGCTCGTGGGCGGCGTCCTCGCCGGCCTGGCGTACTTCATCTACCTCGGGGTCTTCGGCACGCCGATCGACTTCCTGGCCAAGCTCGCCGGCTGACTCAGCCCGGCGCTTTCAAGCACCACTTCACCTCCAACGAAGGAGTAGTTCATGAGCGAGAACAAGTACGTCATCGCCATCGATCAGGGCACGACCTCGTCCCGCGCGATCGTCTTCGATCACGACGGACAGATCGTGTCGGTGGGCCAGCTCGAGCACGAGCAGATTTTCCCGCAGGCCGGCTGGGTTGAGCACAACCCCGCCGAAATCTGGAACAACACCCGCGAGGCGATCGGCCAGGCGCTGTCCAAGGCCAACATCACGCGTCACGACATCGTGTCGGTTGGCATCACCAACCAGCGCGAGACCGCCGTCGTGTGGGACAAGAACACGGGCGAGGCCGTCTACAACGCCATCGTCTGGCAGGACACCCGCACGCAGAACATCGTCGACGAGCTGGCCAAGGACGGCGGCGTCGACCGCTTCAAGTCGATCGTTGGCCTGCCGCTGGCGACGTACTTCTCCGGCACCAAGATCACGTGGATCCTTGACAACGTCGAGGGCGCCCGCGCCCGCGCCGAGGCCGGCGATCTCCTTTTCGGCACCACCGATTCGTGGGTGCTGTGGAACCTCACGGGCGGCGTCGACGGCGGTGTGCACGCCACCGACGTCACCAACGCGTCCCGCACGCTGCTCATGGACATCCGCACGCTCTCCTGGCGTGAGGACATCGCTGCCGAGTTCGGTGTGCCGCTGTCCATGCTCCCGGAGATCAAGCCCTCCTCGGGCGAGTTCGGCCGCGTGCACACCGACCAGCTGCTGCGCGAGGTGCCCATCACCGGCATCCTGGGCGATCAGCAGTCGGCGACGTTCGGCCAGGCCGCGTTCGATGCCGGCGAGGCAAAGAACACCTACGGCACCGGCTGCTTCCTCATCTTCAACACGGGCGAGGAGGTCGTTGAGTCCAAGAACGGCCTGCTGACCACGGTGGGTTACAAGCTCGGCGACGAGCCGACCCACTACGCGCTGGAGGGTTCCATCGCCGTGGCCGGCTCGCTCATCCAGTGGCTGCGCGACAACTTGAAGATGATCGACTCCGCCCCCGAGGTGGAGGAGCTCGCCGCATCGGTCGAGGACAACGGCGGCGCATACATCGTGCCGGCGTTCTCCGGCCTGTTTGCTCCGTACTGGCGTCCCGACGCCCGCGGCGCCATCGTGGGCCTGACCCGCTTCGTGAACCGCGGCCACATCGCCCGTGCCGCGCTCGAGTCCACCGCCTTCCAGACCGCCGACGTCATCGACGCCGTCAACAAGGATTCCGGTGTGCCGCTCACGGAGCTGCGCGTCGACGGCGGCATGACCGCCAACGAGGCGCTCATGCAGTTCCAGGCCGACATCCTCGGTGTGGACGTGGTCCGCCCGCAGGTCACCGAGACCACCGCGCTCGGTGCTGCCTACGCCTCCGGCCTGGCGGTTGGCTTCTGGTCCGGCCTGGGTGAGCTCAAGGCCAACTGGGCAGAGGACAAGCGCTGGAGCCCGTCGATCGACGGCGCCGAGCGCGAGCGCCTGCTGCGCCTGTGGCACAAGGCCGTCACCAAGTCCTACGACTGGGTCGACGAGGACGTGAAGTGATCGTTTGATCGCTTGAGGTCAGAGGGCCCCGTCCGGCGCGTGATGCGCCGGGCGGGGCCCTCTCCTTCGTCTCGCGGCACGACGGCGTGGCGGGGCACCTAGGTGCCCCGCCGCGCCGTCGTGCATCACGCCTCAGGCGAGCCCCCGCCCGGTGCCGCGTGAACCGCGCCATGTCGGGGCTGACGTAGGATAAAAGCCATGTCCCGCGTCGGCTCCACGAGGAGCCCGGATGCGGGACGCGTAGTTGTATCTCATGAGAGAGGTTTCACGGTGTCCGAGGCGCAGAGCGCACCCACCCCTGAGGCGAGCGAGGACGTCTACGACGTCAAGGCCATCGAGGCGCGCTGGGGTTCCTACTGGGAGGAAGCCGGCACCTTTGTGCCGCTTGATGATGGGACGCGCGAGCGCCGCTACGTGCTTGACATGTTCCCGTACCCCTCGGGCGACCTTCACATGGGCCACGCCGAGGCGTTTGCCATGGGCGACGTCGTCTCGCGCCACTGGCGCCACTGCGGCTACGACGTGATGCACCCGATCGGCTGGGACTCCTTCGGCCTGCCCGCCGAGAACGCTGCCATCAAGAACAACCAGCACCCGGCCGAGTGGACGTACAAGAACATCGAGACGCAGGCGGCGAGCTTCAAGCGCTACGCCATCAGCGCCGATTGGAACCGTCGCCTGCACACCTCGGATCCCGAGTACTACCGCTGGACCCAGTGGATCTTCAGCGAGATGTTCAAGAACGGCCTGGCGTACCGCAAGGATTCGCCGGTCAACTGGTGCTCCAAGGACCAGACCGTGCTCGCCAACGAGCAGGTCGTCAACGGCAAGTGCGAGCGCTGCGGCACCGAGGTCACCAAGAAGTCCCTGAACCAGTGGTACTTCAAGATCACCGACTTTGCCGACCGCCTGCTGGATGAAATGGACCAGCTGGAGGGCCACTGGCCCGACCGCGTCCTGTCCATGCAGCGCAACTGGATCGGCCGCAGCCACGGCGCGCACGTGCGCTTCGGCATCCAGGCCGAGTCAGAGCAGCCAGCCCACGACGTCACGGTCTTCACGACCCGCCCCGACACGCTCTTCGGCGCGACCTTCATGGTCGTGGCCGTCGACGCGCCGCTGGCCGCCGAGCTGGTCACGCCCGGGCAGCGCGAGGCCTTCGAGGCTTACCGCGAGTCGGTCAAGGTGCTCTCCGACATCGAGCGTCAGTCCTCCGAGCGCGAGAAGACCGGCGTCTTCCTCGGCCGCACCGCGATCAACCCGCTCTCGGGCGAGGAGATCCCCGTGTGGGCCTCCGACTACGTCCTGGCCGACTACGGCACGGGCGCCATCATGGCCGTCCCCGCGCACGATCAGCGCGACCTCGACTTCGCGCGCGCCATGGACCTGCCGGTCCGTGTGGTGCTTGAAACCGGCGAGGAGGACCCGGCCGAGACCGGCGTCGCCACCG
>JALAHE010000160.1 GCA_022712075.1 Galactobacter sp. | reverse complement strand
TGTAGACCTCGAAAACAGCGCCGTTCAGGGTTCCCTGGCTACCGGAAGTGCCGGCGGCACGCTTCTGGACCTCGAGCGAGCCCCAGTAATCCTTGACCTCGTTCGAGGGCAGCGGGGGGCGGACCGAGGGGTCCAGATCGGGGTTGTTCACCCACAGCTGGGCGGTGTTGGGGATCGTGCCGTTGCCGACCTCAGTAACGGTGCCCTGGAACACGGCCGTGATCTTCTTACCGGCCTGGGCATTGGGGCCCTGATTCAGCCAGGCAACGCCCGCCGCGGTGAACTTCAGGGTAATGGTCTGGCCCGAGGTGGAGACCGTGTAGTACCTGGGATCGAGGTCGACACCGTCCACCTTCACTGAGGCCACGCCCGTGCCTTCCACAGCCAGGCGCGGGTCCAGGGTGTCAGTGAGCGCGAAGCCCGTCCACACATCCTGCATGGAGTTGACGGGGTAGGTGACCGGGAACTTCACGACAGAGCCGAGACCGGTGTCCTGCTGCTCCTCGATGGTCTTGACGATCTCGCCGAGGCCGTTCTTGGGGTAGCTGTGAACGTCATAGACCCAGCCGTTCTCGTGCGGCAACGGGATGGTGACGATGAAAGGCAGCGAACGGTCGACAACGTTGGCCGGAGCATCCGTCTCGCACACCTGGTAGGCGCCCAGATCAAGCGGGGTAGTTGCCGAGCCATCGGCACCCGTCTGCGGCAGGACCGTCGGCGCTCCTAGGGTGTAGCCGGCCGGAGCGGTGCAACCGGCTCCCGGGGTGAGGTCCTTCAGCCCGGACCAGCTTGTCGCCACCGTCAGATCAACGGGGGTGCCATCCTTCAACAGCGGGTACGCAGTGAAGGTCACACCCGAAATCGGGTTCGAGAAGTCCCCGGCTGCGGGTGCTTCACTCGGGTCACCGGTGGTGCCGGAGGTCTGGTGCTCGTACTTGTGAACGGTCAGGGATCCGGTGGCGTCCGGATCGATATTGCCGTAGGACGAGGGTGCGGCGACGGACGGCGCAGCGCCCGCAACCATGGCCGCGGCGCTGAGGGCAAGGGCCCCCACCGCAGCCGGCCAACGAAGCTGATTTCTGGTCAAGATCTTCTACTTTCACTCAAGGATGGGCGATCACGCCCGGTGACAAGAGAAGGTCCACCCCGCCTGGGCAACCGCAGAAAACGGGCCGAGCGAGGGTTCCCCCTGCTACCTATGAGGCCGCAGACCGCCGATCGTTACATCCGCCTCGGCCGGGGCCTGCGGTCCCTGGGCAGAAGCTACACTCGGCAGTCAATTGGCAACAACGATCTGAAAACGTCCCTTCAGGACCGCCGTTCTGTCAATCCGTGCCGCATCTAACCCCCCTCTCCGTTAAAGATAATGTTTTTGGTGGTCTACGCATGTTAAGTGATTTGGAAATCCTAGATAAGGTTCGCTCGGGCGACACAGAACAGTTTGGCATACTCTGGGAAAGGCACTCCAAGTCTCTTCGGGCATATGTGGGCGCAACCTTCCCGGGGGTTCACGCCGAAGACGTGGTAGCGGAGTCGTTTGCGGAGACGTTGGCCGCCATCACCAGAGGTTCCGGACCTCATTCGAATGTCCGCGCCTACCTGTACAGGGCGGCCCGAAATGCGGCCATCTCATCCTTGAAGGAGAACTCACGCTCCATTTCCAGTGGCATAAATGACGAAGATCTAAAGACGCCTCAGGATGTTGATGCGACTGGTGAACTTGCCGGCAACGAGCTAATTGCCGAGAGCTTCCAAAGCCTAACAACCAAGGAACGAAGCATTCTTTGGTACATGGATGTCGAAGGCCTCCCTCCCCGGGAAGTTGCTGCGATTTTTGGAATGCGGCCAAACACGGTCTCCGTTTCCGCCCATCGCGCACGAAAGAAAATGCAGTCCGACTGGTTTAGGCGGCACGCCGAAAGCTACCCAATCAGCGAAGAATGCAAGGATGCAATCCTCAGCGTTGCTCTAGGGAGTTCGCCAGGTGGGGCCTTGATTCGAGCTAACGGAAGTCACTGGTGTCCCGACTGTGAGGAATACTCCCACAGATTGCGCGAAGAGACCCGAGTGCTTTCGGCTTCTGTTGTGCCGGCCATACTTGGCTCACTTGTTGCAGAGAGCGAGATTTCGCAAGCATCAGTTTCCCCGCCAGAGCAAGATAATAAGTCGCGCCACATCACGGTCTACATTTGGATTTTGGCTGCACTGGTTTCCGTAGCTGGCTTTGGTATCTGGCAGGCGGCCCAAGAAACCACCAAATACCCCACCCATGATTCGCCCGGAAGAGCACATTCAGAATCCCCGGGGGATCAAGCTGCTTCCAGGACCCCGTTCCGATTCTCGACTGAGGACGCCCCCACCAAGAGCGCGAGCGCCGGGCCCAACCGCGCTGACGCCCCTTCCCCAACCAGAAGCACGACGAACCCTGTCACAACGACTGCGCCAGGCCCCTCCTCTTCCGGAGTTCCGACGCCCGCTTCTTCGGAGGCCCTATCGACCCAACCCAAGCGCCCGGTAGCGCCGAGGCCTGCCTCGATCGAATGGGGCAAGTCCTACCAGGCACAAATTGTTCGGGGAACCGGTACTCCGAATAGTTCGATCGAGCTCTGGATTGCAAATGAGGGAGGGCCGCATGCATCTGCTCCCGTGGACGCTTCTGGCAATTGGATTGTAGAGCTAGATCGAACTATCCCTGGCGCGGTTAGGATCTTTTCCAGGACTATCCAAGATGGGCTTGCGTCATCTACGCACACCTCTAGCCTCTCCCTCAAGCGTCCCCGGATCCCAACCCCTACAATCGAAATCACTTCCGTGAAGGATTCTGCGGTCAGCGGCAGAAGTCACGTGGATGGCATGCTGACCATCGTGGACAATACTGGTGAGGTTTTGCTGAGCAATGTGCCCACGACTGCTGGGTCATGGCAATTTTCGTTGCGTGCTATCGACACGTCGAAAGCCAATAGCATCACAGCCTTGCTGACTGTGGGAACATTTCGCTCGTCGAATTCGGCGCCTGCCTTTCTAGTGCCGCGCATCGCTTCGACCTACTCCAACAAAAATTACACGTCAGTCAACGTCGTGGGAATTCCCGGCTCGCAAGTCCTCCTGCGTTACGAGTCGCCGGCTGGCACGCGGAGTGTACTGGTCGTCAACTCCGGTGGGAATGCGACAGCGATAATTTCTAGCCGAGCGGTAAGCAAACTGTCAGTCTGCTATAGCGATACTTCCGGTCACTGCAACGGCCCATCTAGCAACTGAAATTTTCTGTCTGGTCTTCCCGCACGTCCGCCGACTGGCCTTTGGTCAGGATTTCTCTGTGACCTACTTGTAACGATGCCGATAATTCTCACTCACGTAAGACGATGGAGCTGGCGGTCCGTGTGTTCACGAATGCGTTCTCTCCTGATCACAGTGGAAAGAGGAGCTGCTCTGTCGCGAATTCCTGGCAGAGCGGCCCCTTCCAAGCGGTTCGGGAGGCCTTGCCCCCCAATGTAGCGGCGCTAGCCATCGTCGGTGCAACCCTGGGGGCACGCCGGCCGGCCGACGCTACGCGGGTGCCTGTGGCGGTGCCTCGCAAAACAACAGTCCAGTGAGACATGGAATATGCACCGTGCCGCAGTGTGGCGACTAATACCGTGACGCAATACTTACGCGTCACGATACTATTGGTGTGTGATCCAGTCTTTCGTAGACCGAGCTACCGAGAGAGTTTGGGACCGTGAGGTCGTGAAGCGCTTCGGCCCGGAGCTTCAGCGGATGGCATACGTGAAGTTGAGATTGCTGAACGCCGCTGATGACATCAATGATCTGCGCATCCCCCCGGGGAACAGGTTGGAGAAGCTCAGCGGTGACCGGGCCGGGCAGCACTCCAGTCGTATCAATGCTCAGTTCCACATCCACTTCCGGTGGACCGCAGGCGGACCCGTTGATGTTGAGATTGTCGACTACCACTAGGAGGAACCATGACTGAGAAGGCGCACGAGCCGGTCACCCCCGGCGAGATCCTCAAGAGCGAGTTTTTGGAGCCGTTGGGCGTGAGCGCCTACAGGCTCGCTCAGGCCACCCGCCTGCCGCAGACCCGCATCAGCGAGATCATCCGCGGACGCCGGCGCATCAGTACCGATACAGCCCTGAGGCTCTCTGCCGCGCTGGGGACCAGCGAAAGGTTCTGGCTGAACCTTCAGACCGACTATGACATTCAGCTCGAGCGGGATCAGCACGCCGATGAGCTTGCTCAAATCAGCCTCCTTACGGACTAAGGACGACAGGCCGGCGAAGCACCAACCTCGGGACGTCCGTTCCGAGGCCGCCGAGGGACCCGCGCTGAGCGTTGAGCCGGGCGTGGTGAACCGAGGGAGCGCATCTCGACAGGACGCGCGGGCGTTGCTGACGGAAGCGAGCTGCGCGGCGAGCGTGGACGAGATGACGCGTGTCGTTTGGGAGGTCCAGCGGGTGGGCACGGCCTCCGGCGTATAGCCGGTCAACCGCTTGTGCCCCGCAGGAGCGTCCGGAATCTGGTTCGGGGCGATCTCCGATGACCGCTACGGTCGCCACCACCGGCAGGTCGACCCCGAGGCTGTTCGAGTTTTCGGATGAGCCGGTCCAGGAGATGCTCACGGGGTGTCTCGAGGGGAACCTCTCGGAACGGCGCCGGGTGAACGCTATAGAAACGCTGCGACAGGGCCTAGTGCCTCGGTCAGTGGAGTAGTAGCTCAGAGCGCTGCCGTATGGCACTTTCTAGCGCCGCTCTCGGTGCCCTCCCCTGGCGCGCAGGAGGCGGGCGGGGGTGAGCCGGGGCCCGGAACGGGCGGCGTCCGCCTCCTCAGACCCGCGCCCGGTGATCCGGCCGCCCTGGCCGGGCACGGCGTCGTCGTGCTCCTGTTCCTGGCCGCGCCCACGGCGCTTCAAGAGTGCGGGGAGGTTCGGTGGGCGCCACTCCTCGAGCCACTGGGCCGGCCCGGGCAGCTTCCATCCGAAGCGGCGGGCCAGCACGGTGAGGGCCGCTGCCGTGACGATCGAGGCAGCCATGCCGACGCTCGGCAGCCCCAGTTCCCAGAAGATCACCATCTGCACCGAACCGATGAGCGCGCCCGTAGCGTAGAGCGTGTTGCCGCCAAAGACAGCCGGGATGCGGCCCACCAGCAGATCACGGATCATTCCGCCGCCCACGGCCGTGACAAGGCCGATGAAGACGGCGGGCAGCCAGGCCAGACCGGCTGAGAGCGCCTTCGCGGTGCCCGTGGCCGCCCAACAGCCGAGCGACAGGGCGTCGGCCACGGTGAGGACGCGTCGCGTCCAGCGCCCGCGCATCGGCACGAGGTAGGCGATCGCCGCGCCGGCAAGGGCAAAGACGAGGTACAGAGGGTTGGTCAGCGACACGGGCTGACCCACGTTGAGCAGAGTGTCACGCATGAGGCCGCCGCCGAGGGCTGTGATGATCGCCAGGAACACAAAGCCGACCGCGTCGAGCTTGAGGGACCTCGCGACCACGCCGCCCAGGATGCCGTTGGCTAGCACGCCGGTGAGGTCGACGACATCGAAGCCGGCCTGCGGTTCAAGGAACACGGGTCTCCTTTGGAGTCGTCTGTGCGGCGGCGGTTCACGCTACCACCGAGATCGCGCCAAGGGTCGTCGGGTTTAACCCCGACGACCCTTGAGTGCCTCGTCCGCGGTGCCCGGCCTGTGCTTGGTGGGGCGCCCGGCACTGGTGGGGCGCCCGGCATAGGGTGCGGCGCACCCGGCCTAGGAGGAACGCTCAGCCGAGCAGCGCCCCCACGGCCCCTGACCAGCCGCCAAAGGCGGCGGGCACGAGCTCCGGCAGGTGGTGGAAGGTGGCGCGTTGCCTCGCCAGCTCGGCCGCCCGCGCCGGCAGTTGCGGGTGGGCCTCGGCCACACCGCCGCCGACGATGAGGCGCCCGGGGTCGACGAGGGCCGAGAGCACCAGCATCGCGGAGGCGAGCGCCTGCGCGGCCCGCTCCAGGATGGCCTGCGCGGCCTCGTGACCGCCCAGCGCTGCCGCCTGCAGGCCCTTCAGATCGCCGGGCTGGCCGGTGACCCGCTCCCACGCCGTGGTCAGCGCGGGGGCGCCGATCACGGTCTCGAGGCAGCCGATCGCACCGCAACTGCACGGTGCGCAGGACTCCGGGACGCGCACGTGCCCCAGCTCGCCTGCCTGCCCGTGCGCCCCGGGCAGCATGACACCGTCCAGGACGTGGGCGCCGGCCACGCCGGTGCCGAGCACGGCAACGAACACGTCAGCGGCGGCGTCTCCGGAACCCAAGCGGGCCTCGGCCAACGCCGCGGCCAGGCCGTCGTTCATGACCGTCACCGGGACGCCGAGGACGAAGCTCAGCTCGCCCACGACGTCGAGCCCCACCAGCTGCGGGACGTTGGTGCACGCGCGCACGATGCCGTCCTGCACGATCCCGGGAACCGTCAGCCCCACGGACATCAGCGGCGCGCCAGCCGCCACGGCGCGAGCCGCCGCCACGAGGTCGTCGATGACGGCCTCGCCCGGGGACTGGCTGCGCAGTTTGTGGATCACGCGCGGAGCGCCGTGCGCCGGGCTCGCCACCGCCTTGATGCTTGAACCGCCGATGTCGAGACCCACCCGGACGGCGCCGGGGGCCTCGGCGATTCGTTCAGGCTGCGTCGCCATGCTTCCCTTCCCAGCGAGCCGCGCGGCGCAGGGCCTGCACGGCCGGATCCGGCACCGGAACGGCGGCGAGCAGGCGCTGCGAGTACTCCTCCTGCGGGGAGATGAGCACCTGATCCACGGGGCCGAGCTCTACGATCTTGCCCCGGCGCATGACGGCCACGCGGTCGGACATCTGGTGCACCACCGCGAGGTCGTGGCTGATGAACAGGCACGCGAAGCCGATCCGCTCCTGCAGCTCGCCGAGCAGGCGCAGCACGGTGGCCTGCACCGACACGTCGAGCGCCGACGTCGGTTCGTCCGCCACGAGCAGCTCGGGTTCGAGCGCCACGGCGCGGGCCAGGCCCACGCGCTGACGCTGGCCACCGGAGAGCTCGTGGGGGTAGCGGTCGGCGTACTCGCCCGGCAGCTCCACAGCCTCGAGCAGCTCGCGCACGCGGGCGGCTCGATCGGCGCGAGTCTTGGGCGCCAGCTGCGGCTGCACCTGCATGGGTTCGAGGATCGCTTGGCCCACCGTGATGCGCGGATCGATCGAGGACCCCGGGTCCTGGAAGATCACGCCGACGCGAGAGCGCACCTTGCGTTCGGCGCGCTCGTTGCGCCAGCGGCCGGTCATCTGGGTGCCGAGCACTTGCACCCGGCCCTCATCCACGGGGATGAGGCCGAGCGCGGCGCGGCCGAGCGTCGACTTGCCGGAACCGGATTCGCCCACGAGGCCAACGATCTCGCCGGGGGCGACGGCGAGGCTGACGTCATCCAGCGCGTGGATCGTGGCGCCCTTGACGCGGTAGCTGAGCTTGGCGCCACTCACGCTGAGCGCGGGGGTGGCGCCGGCGGTGCCCTCCGCGATGCCCGACGGCGTGTGCTCGCCCGCCACGGGCAGGCGCGGCACGGCGGCGAGCAGCCGGCGCGTGTAGTCGTGCGCCGGCTGGGTGAGCACCTGTTCCGTGCTGCCGACCTCCACGAGGTCGCCGCGGAACATCACGGCGACACGGTGGGCCACATCAGCCACGACACCCATGTTGTGGGTGACGAGCAGGAAGGCGGTCCCGGATTCCTCTGCGAGGGAGCGGATGAGGTCGAGGATCTCGGCCTGGACCGTGACGTCGAGG
The DNA here is from genome assembly GCA_022712075.1 of Galactobacter sp. Classification (GTDB taxonomy): domain Bacteria; phylum Actinomycetota; class Actinomycetes; order Actinomycetales; family Micrococcaceae; genus Galactobacter. The sequence goes on along the minus strand of JALAHE010000160.1, from coordinate 1,442 downwards.
GCCGTGGTGGGCTCGTCGGCGATGATCAGGTCCGGCTTGCACGCCAGGGCGATCGCGATGACCACGCGCTGCCGCTGGCCGCCGGACATCTCGTGGGGGAAGCCCTTCGCCTTGGCCTCCGGCTCGGGGATGCCCACGCGCCGCAGCAGCGCCACCGCGCGCTCGTGGGCCTCGGCCTTGGAGAGCTCCTCGTGGTTGAGGATGGCCTCGACGATCTGATCCCCGATGCGCATGGTCGGGTTGAGCGCGGTCATGGGCTCCTGGAAGATCATGCCGACCTTGGCACCGCGGATGGAGTTCATCTCGCGCTCGGAGCGGCCAACGATTTCCTCGCCGCAGAGCGAGATGCTGCCCTCGAACGTGGCGGTCGCCGGGAGCAGGCCCATGATCGCCAGAGACGTCACGGACTTGCCCGAGCCGGACTCGCCGACGAGCGCGAGCACCTCGCCCGCGCGCAGGTCGAGGCTCATGCCCTTGACGGCGCGCACGGGGCCGCCATCGGTGCGGAAGGTGACCTGGAGGTCATCCAGGGTCAGGAGTGCGGGCGTGGTGGGGGTGCTCATTCGCCCTGTCCTTTCACGTCGAAGAAGTCGCGCAGGCCGTCGCCGATGGCGTTGAACGCGCAGACGATCAGCACGATGCACAGGCCGGCGGGGAGGATCAGCCACCAGGCGCCGGCGTAGGTGTAGGTGATGCCGCTCGTGAGCATGGCTCCCCAGTCGGTGGAGGGCTTCTGCACGCCCATGCCAAGGAAGGAGATGTACGCGACGAGCAGGATGGCGTCCGCCACCTGGAAGGTCGCGTTGACCACGATGGTGCCCACCGAGTTGGGGACGATGTGCTTGAGCACGGCACGCCCGTGGCCGCCGCCCATGGCCCGCAGCGCCACGACGTAGTCGCGCTGCTTGAGCGAGATGGACTCCGCGCGCACGAGGCGGGCGGGGACCAACCAGGAGACCAGACCGATGACCAGGATGAGCAACGGCACCGCTGGCTTCACCATGGCCGAGAGGATCAGCAGCAGGAACGTGGCGGGGATCGCGATGCCGGCATCGACGATGCGCATCATGACTGAGTCGACCCAGCCGCCCACGTATCCGGCGGTGGCGCCCCACAGGGTGCCGACCACGGTGGCCAGGACGCCGGCGGCGAGGCCAACCATGATCGAGACCTGGCCGCCCACCATGAGCCGGCCGAGGATGTCGTAGCCCACGTCGTCGGTGCCGAGCGGATGGCCCTGCTCGCCCGGCTTTAGGAGCGCCGAACCCAGATCGGTGTGGGTCTGGTCCGTCTGGTGGACGAGCGGACCAACGAAGCAGAAGAGGACCAGCAGCACCAGCACGGACAGGCCGGCGACGGCCAGCTTGTTGCGCAGGAAGCGGCGGGCGCCGCGGCGCCAGGGGGCGTTGCTGCGCGGGGCCTGGGCGGGAGCGGACGCGGTG
>JALAHE010000159.1 GCA_022712075.1 Galactobacter sp. | reverse complement strand
TGCCCGCGCCGCTCAAGCCCATCAGCTCGATGAGCCGCGCGGTGGCACCTCAGATCAGACCCGCGCAGCCTCCGGCTGCGGCGAGGTGACCAGGGCGCCGGTCTCCTGCTCCGCCTGGTTGGACGGAGAGAGGTTGATGCCGCTGCGATCGCGGACGAGGGACACGGCGATGAGCGAAATCACCGTCATGCCGGCGATGTACGCGGCCACCGAGTTGATGTTGCCCGTGGCCTGCACGAGCGCCGTGGCGATCATCGGGGCAAACGCGCCGCCCAGGATCGCGCCCAGCGCGTAGGAGATGGAGACGCCGGAGAAGCGGACCGAGGCCGGGAACATCTCGGAGTACAGCGCGGCCTGCGGGCCGTAGGCCAGGCCCAGGCCCACGGCAAAGAACGTGAGCCCCAGGTAGAGCAGGCCGAGCGAACCGGAGTCGAGCATCCAGAAGAACGGGAACACGGACACCAGCTGGGCACCGAAGCCGATGAGGTAGGTGCGCTTGCGGCCGATCTTGTCGGCCAGCTCGCCGGCCAGCCACGTGAAGAACATCCACACGGCGGCGCCGTACGCCACGGCCAGCAGCACATCGGTGCGGCCCAGGCCCACGGCGGGGCTCGTGGCGTACGCCGGGATGAAGCCGCCCGTGGCCATGTAGCCGGCGGCGTTGTTGCCGGCAAACACCAGCGCGGCCACGATCACGAGCAGGCCGTGCTTGCGGAAGAGCTCCACGGCGGGCACCTTGGCGCGGGTCGCCGTGGCGGCCATCTCCTGGAACACCGGGGACTCGTCAACGGCGCGGCGCACCAGGTAGCCCACCACGATCAGGACGATCGAGAGCAGGAACGGCACGCGCCAGCCCCACTCGACGAACGCCGCGCCGGGGGAGATGACGCCCGTCATGAGCGCGTTGACGCCCGTGGCCAGGAGCAGGCCGAGCGGCACGCCCATCTGCGGGAAGGCGCCGGCGCGGGCGCGGTGCTTCGGGTCGGCATGTTCCACGGCCATGAGCACGGCCCCGCCCCACTCGCCGCCGGCGGAGATGCCCTGCAGCACGCGCAACAGGAGCAGCAACAGCGGCGCGGTCACGCCGATCTGGTTGAACGTCGGCAGCAGGCCGATGAGCGTGGTGGAGGCGCCCATGAGGATGAGCGTCACCACGAGCATGGCGCGGCGACCGATCTTGTCGCCGTAGTGGCCCGCGAGGAAGGCTCCTAAAGGACGGAAGAGGAAGCTGATGCCCACCGAGGCGAAGGCCAGGAGAGCGCCCACCTGCGGCCCCGCCTGCTCAAAGAACACCTTGGGGAAGACGAGCGCGGCGGCCGTCGAAGAGCTGAAGAAGTCGTACCACTCGCTGGTGGTGCCGATGATGGTCGCCGAGGCCACGCGGCGTCGGTTGCTGCTTGAGGTGTTGCCGGACCGCAAGGGGGTTGTCGCCATGACGCTGCCTCCAGGGTGTCGGTTCCCCGCGCCAACGGCACGGAAGCGGAACAGGGTGGGTGAGGGAGTCAGGCCGCGAGAGCGGCCTGTTTGTGTGCCTTGGCCGCGAGCTTCAGGGAGAAGTCGGGGGCCACGACCTCCGCGCGCATGACGGGCGCATCGGAAGACAGGAGGGTCCGGGCCGCCATGTGGTCGGCCGGCTGGTTCACGGACTCGACGGCGCACAGGACGCCGTCGTGGAAGCGCGCCACGGAAAACTTGCCGCTGGCTTGATCCCCCAGCACCACGGCGTCGTCGTCCGGGGCCGCCAGGCCCGCGATCTGGATCTTGTTCTTGCCCTGGATGGACCAGAACCATGGCAGATCGGCGTACGGCCGCGCGCGCCCCAGGATCACGGCGGCGACGTGGCGCCCCTGATCCGTGGCGTTCTGGACCGACTCGAGCCGCACGCGGTGCCCCGCGTGGTTGCTGGGGAAGCTCGCGCAATCGCCCACGGCCAGGATGCGCGGGTCGGAGGTCTGCAGGAACTCGTCCACCTCCACGCCGTCGGCCACGGACAGGCCGGCGTTGCGGGCCAGCTCCAGGTCGGGGCTCGCGCCGATGCCGACCACCACGAGGTCGGCCTCGAGCCGCTCCCCGCCGGTGGTGACGACGCTCGCCACGCGCCCGTCGGCACCGGCCTCGAACGCGGAGGCTGAAACCCCCACGTGCACGTGCGTCCCGGCCGCCTCATGGCTCGCTCGGACGTACTCGGACATCGCCGCGGAGACGGAGCGGCGCAGCGGCGCCGACGTGCTCAGCACGTGCACCTCGCAACCGTGCTCCCGCGCGGCGGAGGCGAACTCGAGGCCGATGTAGCCGCCGCCCACCACCACCACGCGCCGCGCGGAGGAGAGGCGCGCGCTCAGCTGCTCCGCGTCGTCGAGCGTTCGCAGCGTGTGCACGCCGGGCAGGTCACGCCCCGGCACGTCGAGGCGGCGGGCCCGCAGGCCCGTGGCGAGCACGAGGTGGTCGAAGGCCAGCTCCTCGCCGTGGCACAGGCGCACGGTGCCGGCGGCGCGGTCGATCGACTCGACGCGGCGCCCGCTCAGCAGCGTGATGCGCTCGTCCTCGAAGTAGCTCCCGCCGCGCAGCGGCAGCGCCTCCTGCTCGTGCCCCGGGATCATGTAGTCCTTTGACAGCGGCGGGCGCTGGTACGGCAGGCACTCCTCGGCGGAGACGAGGGTGACGTCCCCCGTGTAGCCGCCGGCCCGGAGGCTATCGGCGACCTGCACGCCGGCCTGGCCGGCTCCCACGATGACAACGCTCATGACATGTCCTCAGATCTGGTCCGCGGGGATCTCGACGTCGAGGCTCTGCAGCTCGCCGCCGAGGGTGATCTGGCAGCCGAGGCGCGAGGAGTCGGTGCGCTCCGAGGCGGTGCAATCGAGCATCTCGTCCTCGTCCTCACTGATCTCCGGCAGCTCGGCGCCGCCCGTGTTGCGGATGAACACGTGGCACGTGGCGCACATGGCCTGGCCGCCGCACTCGCCCACGATCCCCTTGACGCCGTTGTTCAGCGCGGCGCGCATGACGGTGGTTCCCTCGGCGACGTCCAGCTCAACGGCGGTCTCGTCCGGCAGGTGGTAGGTGATGGTGGGCATGCGGGTGGTCCTTTTCTTGCGGCTCCCGTGAT
>JALAHE010000158.1 GCA_022712075.1 Galactobacter sp. | reverse complement strand
TAGAGGTAATCGCGCGTGTGCAGCACCGAGACGTCGCCGAACTGCTCGCGGCCGGCCTCGAAGTCGCGCGTCGGGCCGGGGAAGAGCAGGCGGTTGAGCGTGGCCCGGACGGTCTCCGGCTCCTGCTCCAGAGCCGCCGAGTCGTCGGGGCTCAGCTCCTCGACGCGGACCTTGATGGTGCGTCCCTCGAGGGCCTTGGAGCGGAACGGCTCCGGCCAGCCCCCGGGCGGGTCGCCCAGCTCGCCGGCCAGGAAGCCGATAACGGAATCTGGGATGTCGTAGGCCTGCGGGTTCTCCTCGAACGCCACGGGATCCACGCCGGCGCCGACCAGGGCGAGGGCGAGGTCGCCGACGACCTTGGAGCTCGGGGTGACCTTCACGAGGCGGCCGAGGATGCGGTTGGCAGCGGCGTACATGTCCTCGATGGCCTCGAAGCGCTCGCCCAGACCCAGCGCGATGGCCTGCTGGCGCAGGTTCGAGAGCTGGCCGCCCGGGATCTCGTGGCGGTACACGCGGCCCGTCGGCGCCGGCAGGCCGGACTCGAAGGGCTTGTAGATGGCGCGGATGGCCTCCCAGTAGGGCTCCAGGTCCGCCGCCGCGTCCAGGCTCAGCCCGGTGTCGCGCTCGGTGTGGGCCAGGGCAGCCACGAGGGCGGACATGGACGGCTGCGACGTGGTGCCGGCCATCGCCGCGGTGGCGACGTCCACGGCGTCGACCCCCGCGTTGACCGCCGCCATGATGGTGGCGAGCTGGCCGCCGGCGGTGTCGTGCGTGTGAAGGTGCACCGGGAGGTCGAAGCGCTCCCGCAGGGCCGTCACGAGCTTCGCAGCGGCGGCCGGGCGCAACAGGCCCGCCATATCCTTGATCGCGAGGATGTGGGCGCCAGCGTCGACGATCTTCTGGGCCAGGGCCAGGTAGTAGTCGAGCGTGTAGAGCCGCTCCTCGGGATCCAGCAGGTCCGCGGTGTAGCAGAGCGCAACCTCGGCCACGGCCGTGCCGGTCTCGCGCACGGCACGGATGGCCGGGGCCATCTGCTCCACGTCGTTGAGCGCGTCGAAGATGCGGAAGATGTCGATGCCGCTGCGCGCCGCCTCCTTCACGAAGGCCTCGGTCACCTGCTCCGGGTAGGGCGTGTAGCCAACCGTGTTGCGACCGCGCAGGAGCATCTGCAGCGGGATGTTCGGGATCGCCTCGCGCAGCAGCTCCAGGCGGCGCCAGGGATCCTCGCCGAGGAAGCGCAGCGCGACGTCGTAGGTGGCGCCGCCCCAGACCTCCATCGAGAAGAGTCCGGGCAGGGTGTGCGCCACGGCCGGGGCGGCCGCGAGCAGATCGCGCGTGCGCACGCGGGTCGCGAGCAGCGACTGGTAGGCGTCGCGGAAGGTGGTGTCGGTGACGCCCACCTCCGTGGCGGCCCGCAGGGCCTTCGCAAAGCCCTCCGGGCCCTGATCCAGGAGCACCTTGCGCCATCCCTCGCGCGGAGCGGAAGCGGCGGCGGCCGGGCCGTCGAAGGGCGAGCGATCGGGCTCGTCCTGCTTGTCGCCCGGGAAGTGCGGCAGCTTGGCCCGCGGGTCGATGCCGTCCACCCGGGGCCCGTGCGGCTGATTCACCACCACGTCGGCGAGGTAGGTCAGCGCCTTGGTGCCGCGGTCCTGGCTCGGCGCACCCTTGACCAGTTCCGGGTGCTTGTCGATGAAGTCGGTGGCGACATCGCCAGCCAGGAACTGCTCGTTGGAGAGCACGTTCTGCAGGAACGGGATGTTCGTGGACACGCCGCGGATGCGGAACTCGGCCAGCGCGCGGCGCGCGCGGCGGATGGCGGCGTCGAAATCGGCGCCGCGGCACGTGAGCTTGACCAGCATGGAGTCGAAGTGCGGGGAGACCTCGGCGCCCGTGTAGATGGTGCCGCCGTCAAGGCGAACGCCCGAGCCACCGGCGGAACGGTAGGCGGTGATGGTTCCCACGTCGGGGCGGAAGCCGTTGGCGGGATCCTCCGTGGTGATGCGGCACTGCAGGGCGGCGCCGCGGATGCGCAGCTCGTCTTGGCGGATGCCCAGGTCCTCGAGCGTCTCGCCGGACGCGATGCGCATCTGCGCCTGCACCAGGTCGACGTCGGTGATTTCCTCCGTGACGGTGTGCTCCACCTGGATGCGCGGGTTCATCTCGATGAAGACGTGCTGGCCGGCGCGCTCGCCCGCCGTGTCAACGAGGAACTCCACGGTGCCGGCGTTCTGGTAGCCAAGGCTCTTGGCGAACTTCACGGCGTCGGAGTAGAGCGCCTGGCGGATCGACTCGTCGAGATGCCAGGCCGGGGCCATCTCGATGACCTTCTGGTGGCGGCGCTGCAGCGAGCAGTCGCGCTCGAAGAGGTGGACCACATTGCCCTCGCCGTCGGCGAGGATCTGGACCTCGATGTGGCGCGGGCGCAGCACTGCCTGCTCCAGGAAGACGGTGGGATCGCCGAAGGCGGACTCGGCCTCGCGCATCGCGGCGCCGAGCGCCTCGGGGAGGGCGTCGCGGGTGTCGACGCGGCGCATGCCGCGCCCGCCGCCGCCGGCCACGGCCTTGACGAAGATCGGGAAGCCGATCTTGTCCGCCTCGCCGATGAGCCAATCGATGTCTGCACTCGGCTCGCACGAGGCGAGCGTGGGGATGCCGGCCTCACGGGCGGCCTTCAGCGCCGCAACCTTGTTGCCTGCCAGTTCAAGAACCTCCGGCGGCGGGCCAACGAAGGTGATGCCCGCCTCGCGCGCTGCGCGGGCCAGGTCGGGATTCTCGGAGAGGAAGCCGTAGCCGGGATAGATGGCATCCGCGCCGGCCTCTTTGGCCACGCGAATGATCTCCTGGATGTCCAGGTAGGACCGAACGGGATGCCCCTCTTCGCCGATCCGGTACGCCTCATCCGCCTTCTGGCGGTGGATGGAGCCGCGATCCTCCCAGGGGTAGACGGCCACCGTCTTGGCCCCCAGTTCGAATCCTGCACGGAAGGCCCTGATCGCGATCTCGCCGCGATTGGCCACCAACACCTTGGAAAACACTCGTGTCATCCCTTCTGGGTTCATGGGCGGCCGGGCGCGCACGTCGTCGGGGCGTCCAGCCGATACGGGTGTCGCCGGTGGAGCATAGGCGGTGACCCGCCCCCGACGGTGCGGTCGCCGCCCGGCTCGCGCCGGTCCCGCAACCACCCACTCGTGTGACCCGGCCCACGCTAGCCGCCCGCGGGCGCGAGCAAAAACAACGTGACGGTGTGGTCCGACCTTGGGTGCGACGCCGGCAACCCCTCGGAAGGGGTCGCGGGCGCTCCCCCACGGGCGCGTCGCGCGCGTGCCTGCCCGGTTACGTGACGCTGCTTGGCTATGATGGGAAGCGACGCCGCACAGCGGCGCACCTGATCGAGACCCACCAAGGACGTGAGCCAAGCCCGTGCAGGTCGTGAGCATCTCCTCCCTCAAGGGCGGCGTCGGCAAGACGTCCGTGACACTCGGATTGGCCTCTGCCGCTCTGAACCAGGGAATCTCCACGCTGGTCATCGATCTTGACCCCCACGCGGATGCCACCACCGGCCTCGGCGTGGAACCCGGCACCACCGCCCCCATCGGGGAGCTGCTGCGCCGCCCGCGCAAGGGCGGCCTCGACGAGATCGTGTCCCGCTCGGCGTGGACCCTGCGCCAGCACCGCCGCCACCCCCAGCGCCAGGCGCGCCTCGACGTGGCCCAGGGCTCGGCCCTCACCGGTTTCTACGATCGCCCCGATCTGCGCCCGCGGGACCTGCGCCGCCTGGCAAAGGTCCTCGAGTCGAGCAGCAACTACGACCTGGTCCTGATCGACTGCCCGCCCTCGCTCTCCGGCCTGACCCGCATGGCCTGGTTCGCCTCGGACGGCGTGGTGCTCGTGGCCGAGCCCAGCCTCTTCTCGGTGGCCGGAACCGAGCGCTCGCTGCGCGCCCTCGAGCTCTTCCGCAAGGAATTCTCCACGCACCTACGCACGGTCGGCGTGGTCGCCAACCGCTACCGCGAGGCCTCCCCCGAGCACGCCTTCCGCCTCAGCGAGCTGCGCGGCATGTTTGGCGAGCGCCTCCTGAGCCCCGTCGTCCCCGAGGTCCCGGCCTGGCAGCAGATCCAGGGCGCCGCGCACGCCGTGCACCACTGGCCAGGCGAGGACGTGCAGGGCACGGCCAAGCTCTTCGACGAACTACTGGGAAGCGTCCGCTCTTCCCTCGAGAAGAACTAGCCAACGGCGGCTCGCGCCGCCCCCTCGCCGGCCACAGCCCGACGGCGCCCGGCCCACCGACACGCAGAAGGCCCCCTCCCAGCTCGGGAGGGGGCCTTCTGCGCGCCGGGGCGCGGCGGTCGAGCCGCGGCGTCAGCTCGCGGAGCGGGCGGCGCGGCGCTTGGCCAGCTCGTCGTCCGGGAAGTCGGCGGCGTCCTCGTCCTCGCGGGTGCGCTCGACGGGGAGCTCGGAGATCGAGGCCTCGACCTCGCGCCACACGCGTCCCACGGCGATGCCGAAGACGCCCTGGCCGCCCTGGACGAGGTCGATCACCTCGTCGGCGGAGGTGCACTCGTACACGGAGGCGCCGTCGCTCATGAGCGTGATCTGGGCCAGGTCCTCGACGCCGCGCTCACGCAGGGTGCCGACCGCGGTGCGGATCTGCTGCAGGGAGACGCCGGTGTCCAGGAGGCGCTTGACGACCTTCAGGACCAGGATGTCGCGGAAGCTGTACAGGCGCTGCGAGCCAGAGCCCTGGGCGCCGCGCACCGTGGGCTGGACCAGCCCGGTGCGCGCCCAGTAGTCGAGCTGGCGGTAGGTGATGC
>JALAHE010000157.1 GCA_022712075.1 Galactobacter sp. | reverse complement strand
CCCCGACGGCCGCGTCATGCGCGCCGACGTCCGCGCCGCCGCGAGCGGTGCTGCCCCGGGCACCGCGGCCGGTGCCGCCGGCACCCAGGCCGCCCCCGCGCCGCAAGGCATCGCCTCCTCCGGCCAGCCGGCCGGCGGCCTGGGTGCCGGCGGCACCGGCCGCGGTGACCGGGGCAGCACCGCTCGCGGCGGCGAGGACGTGGGCGCGCATGACGCGGCCGTCGGGGCCCGTCCCGTTGATGGTCGCGACGTCCACCCCGTGGTCGCGGGCCAGGCGGCGCACGAGCGGGTTGATGACGCGCGGGGCGAGCCCGCTCACCCGGCCCACCGCGGCCGCGGAGGCGGCCGGGGCGGAAGGCGAGGCGGGCGCGGAGGCGACCGGGGCGACGTCGGGCACTGGAAGCTGCTCAGCGGGAACCGCGGCGCGACGGCCGCGACGGCGGCGCCCGCCGCCCGAGCTCTCGGAGGTGCCGTAGCCGATGAGGACGTTGCCGGAACCGGTCCCGGCGCGCTCCTCCTCGCGGTAGGACTGGGCGCCCTCGGCCGGCGGCGCCGCGGCGTCGCCCGGCTCGCCCACCGTGATGAAGGGCGAGCCGACGGGAAGGGTCTCGCCCTCCGCGCCGTGCAGCACCAGGACGGTGCCGGCGTACGGGGTGGGCACCTCGACGAGCGACTTGGCGGTCTCCACCTCGGCGATGACCTGATCCAGCGCCACGGTGTCGCCGACGGCGACCTTCCAGGTGACGAGCTCGGCCTCGGTGAGGCCCTCGCCGAGGTCCGGCAGGGCAAAGGTCTGTGCTGCCATGGCTCAGTCCTCCCAGGTGAGGCGGTCGAGGGTGTCGAGGATGCGATCCACTGACGGGATCTGGTGGTGCTCCAGCTTGGGCGCCGGGAACGGGATGTCGAAGCCCGTCACGCGCAGCACGGGCGAGGAGAGCGAATGGAAGCAGCGCTCCTGCGTGCGGGCCACGAGCTCGCTCGCCACGGAGGCGAAGCCGGAGGCCTCGGCCACCACGACGGCGCGGCCCGTCTTGGCCACGCTCGCGGCGATCGCGGCGTCGTCCAGCGGGACGATGCTGCGCAGGTCCAGGACCTCCACGCTCATGCCGTCCTCGGCCGCAGCCTCGGCGGCCTTGAGCGCCGTGGGCACGCTGGGGCCGTAGGTGATGAGGGTGGCGTCGGTGCCCTCGCGCAGCACGCGGGCCACCCCCTCGGTGCGCTCGGCGGTAGCGGTGCCGTGGGCCGCGCGCAGGGCGCCCAGGTCCGCCTGCTCCTTGGACCAGTACATCTTCTTGGGTTCGAAGATGACCACCGGATCGTCGGAGTCGATGGCCTCGCGCATGAGGCGGTACGCGTCCTCGACGCCGGCCGGCGTGAAGACCTTCAGGCCCGGGGTGTGCGCGTAGTAGGCCTCGGAGGAATCGCAGTGGTGCTCCACGCCGCCCACGCCGCCGGCGTAGGGGATCCGGATGGTGATGGGGAGCTTGACCTTGCCCTTGGTGCGGTTATGCATCTTCGCGATGTGGCTGAAGATCTGCTCGAGGCTCGGGTAAGCGAAGGCGTCGAACTGCATCTCGATGACGGGGCGCAGGCCGTTCATGGCCATGCCCACCGCCATGCCGGCGATGCCGGACTCGGCGAGCGGGGTGTCGAAGCAGCGGTCCTTCCCGAAGCGGTCCTGCAGGCCGTCGGTGATGCGGAAGACGCCGCCGAGCTTGCCCACGTCCTCGCCAAAGACGACGACGGTGGGATCCTCGGCCATGGCGTCGCCGAGGGCCGTGTTGAGCGCCGCGGCGAAGGTGGTGGGGCCGGCCGCGGGGGCGTCGGTGTGGCCCGCCGGGGCCGGGCGGTCGACGTGGGCGCCGCGCGCGGTGGAGCCGACGCCGGCGAAGTCGGCCTGCTTGGCCTCCGGGGTGCCGGCGTGGATGTGCTCGTTCTGGGTGGTGCTCACTTGGAGGCCTCCTGCTTCGCTTCCTCGTCGCGGGCCAGCTCATCGGCCAGCACGGCGCGCTGCTCCAGCAGCTGGGGGGTGGGCTCCGTGAAGACGTAGTCGAAGAGCTCCAAGGGATCCGGGGTGATGTCGGCGTTCATGGCGTCGCGGAGCGCGGCAGCCGTCTCCTCGGCCTTGGCGGCCATGCGCTCCTCGTCGGCTTCGGTGAGCAGGCCCTCGTTGACAAGGTACGCGCGCAGACGCAGCAACGGGTCCTTGGCGCGCCATGCGGCGACCTCCTCGGACTCGCGGTAACGGGTGTCGTCGTCGGCGTTGGTGTGCGCCTGCATGCGGTAGGTCTCCGCCTCGATCAGGAGGGGGCCGGAGCCGCCGCGGGCCAGCGCCACGGCGCGGTCCAGAACCGAGAGCAGGGCCATGGTGTCGTTGCCGTCAACGCGCTCGCCGGCCATGCCGTAGCCCACGGCCTTGTGGGCCAGGGACGGGGCCACCGACTGGGCCGAGAGCGGGACCGAGATGGCGTAGCCGTTGTTCTGCACAAAGAAGATGACCGGGAGGTTGAAGACGGCCGCGAAGTTCAGGGCCTCGTGGAAGTCGCCCTCGCTCGTGGCGCCGTCGCCGCACAGGGCGATGACCACGGTGTCTTCGCCGCGCAGGCGGGCCGCGTGGGCCACGCCCACGGCGTGCAGCAGCTGGGTGGTGAGCGGGGTGGCCTCGACCGAGGTGTTGTGCTCGTGCGGGTCGTAGCCCTGGTGCCACTCGCCGCGGAAGGAGGTCATGACCTCGTTGGGGTCCACGCCGCGGGCGATGACGGCCACGGTGTCGCGGTAGGTCGGGAAGAGCCAGTCGCGCTTCTCGAGGGCCATGGCGACCGTGACCTGGCAGGCCTCCTGGCCGTGGCTGGACGGGTAGACGGCCATGCGACCCTGGCGGACCAGAGCGGCGTTCTGGTCGTTGATGCGGCGGCCGAGGACGAGCTGCTCGTACGCGGCGAGCAGGCGCTCGTTGCTGGGGCGGGGGTACTCGTGGCCGGGGGCCGTGCCGTGGTCGCCGGCGGGAATGAGGCTGCCGTCCGGCGCCATCATCGAGATGCGGCCGCGCGCCGGAAGGAGGTAGTCCTCCAGCGTGATGCCGAAGCGGTGGGAGGCCTCCGAGACGCCGGGGGTGGTGCGCTCAGCGTCCCCGTCTGTGGTGTGGCTCACGTTCTCAGTCATGGCTAAATTCTGGCGCTTTGCTCCGTTTTGTCGCCAGCTGGCACGAGAAGCGCAGATCAAACGTGCGTTCAGGGCGCCCAAGGCGTCAGAATGTCCATGAAGGGCGCGCGGCCCGCCTCCTGCCTGGACGGTTCGCGCAGCCCCCGTTGAACCGCCGCCTGCGAAGGAGCCTCCCCATGCCCCCGGCCGATGCCCTCGACGACACCGACCGCGCCATCATCGCCGCCCTCCAGCGCGATGGGCGCGCCTCGGTCTCGGCGATTGCGACCGCCGTGCACGTCTCGCGTGCGCACGCCTACCAGCGCATCTCCAAGCTGCGCGAGCGCGGGGTCATCACGGGCTTCACGGTCAAGGTGAATCCGGTGGCGATGGGCCTGGCCTCCAGCGCCTACGTGACCCTCAAGCTGCGCCAGCACTCCTGGCGAGAGCTGCAGCGGCAGCTGCGCGCCATCCCCGAGGTGCACCACGTGGCGCTCGTGGGAGGCAGCTTCGACGTCATCATGCTCGTGCGCGCCGCCAACAACGAGGCGCTGCGCCGCGTGGTCTTCGAGGTCCTCCAGGCGCTCCCCGAGGTCGTCGACACCCAGACCCACCTGATCTTCGAGGACGGGGCGAGCTAGGGCCCACGCAGGCCAGAGGCCCCGGCGCTCCATGCGGAGCGGCGGGGCCTCTTGCGTGCGTGGAGGTGTTGGGCCTAGCCGTGGCGGCGAGCCGAACGGCGGGAGAACAGCAGCAAGGCACCGGCGGCCGCGAGTGCCGCGCCGAAGCCCGCGGGAAGGGCCGCCGCCGACTCCACGCCCGTCGCCGCGAGCGTCTGTCCGGGGGCCGCCTCCTGGCCGACTCCCGCCTGTTCCGGCGTGCTCGCAGCGGTGGACGCGTCACCGCTGGTGCTCACGAACTCGCTGCCCATGACGGCGCGGGCCCACAGCGCCGGCACCTCGCCCTCCAGGGGAATCGTGGCGTCGTCGGCAAACGAGACGCTCTCGACATAGGGCTTCTCGGACGGGCCGAACACGGGATCCATCACCGTGCAGCGGGCGCCGGCCGGGACGCTCAGCGTGCTTGCCACGTTGAACCGGGCTGCGGCGACAGCGAGGGACGCGTCGTCGATTGCCGCGCCGCCGATGGCGCACTGGATCGAGGCACCCACCCGGGCATCCGCCGGGACCAGGCCCTCGGGGTCCTTCGAGTAGACAACCAGCGGCACGGAGCGCAGCGAGTACGCGTGCGTCACGCCGAGGTCCGCTCCGCCGGGGGCCACCACCACCGGCGCCGGATCCGTGACGGCAATGCCCTCGACCTGCAACAACCCCTCCGCCGAACACTCGCTGCCGACCGGGACCGACAGGCGCTCGGACTCGCCGACCCGGAGCGCCGCCTCGCCCGAGGCAACGCTCGAGCCGTTCAGGGTGCAGTCCCAGCGCACCGGATACGCGAGGGCGGCGGGCGCCAGCGCGCCGGCGCCCCGCACGAGGGGTCGCACCGAGACCTCGGCGAGCTCGCCGACCGCGTACACGTTGGTGACGTCCTGCCT